>JABFSR010000021.1 GCA_013140495.1 Verrucomicrobiota bacterium | reverse complement strand
CCAGAGGAATCTTCCGATTCGTGAACCAGTCCTGGAGTTTGACGAAGTGCTCCATCCCGATGGGCTGGAAACGATCTCCAGCCCGCCAGTGCCGCAGAACAATCCGGCTGCCGATCTTGTCCGCGTCGAAAAACTCCGTGCCCTTGCTGCGAGTGACAAGGATATTTCCGCGTAGTGAGGTTCGTTGCCAGTTGATCACGCCTTCGCCAAAGGCAATTTGTCCTGACGCACCCTTCAAGGTTGCAGAGTGTTGTTGAGTTCTAAATTGTTTGCTGACGATTTTCCTCAAGCTCACTTTACCCAAACCGTCGTGAACCATTGCTGAGCCCGGGCGGATGATTACCGGCGTGCCTGGTGACTGGCGCAAAGTTTCGACAAGATCGAATCCCGTTTCCACTCCAGCAGAGCGGAGTTGGATCCTGAGAATGCGTCTTTGCACCGCTACGGCGAGTTTGGAAAAGCCGGGCCTGTTCTTTTTTAACCATTGGGTCGCGGCTTGTTCTACGAATGCGGTGTCGTCTCGCGTAATTTCCATCATGCGCAGGACGGCACTGTTCAGCGCTGGCTCAAATCGCCGGCGGAGCAGGGGAAGTAATTCGTGCCGGATGCGATTCCTTAAGATGTCAGAGCTGGCGTTTGAGGCGTCTTCCCGAAAACTGATTTTGTTTGAGAGCGCAAAGGCGAGCAATTCTGTCTTGCTGATGGCCAGCAAGGGGCGGATGAGTTTCAGTCTGGCATCCGCTGGGGATACGTTCTGCCATTTCATTCCACCCATTCCGTCGCTTCCGGCGCCGCGCAGCACGCGCAGGAAAAATAATTCCACCTGATCGTCTGCGTGATGGGCCAGAGCAACACATCGGACTCCCATCTTGCGCGCGGTGCGAGCGAGGAATGCGTGTCTTAGTTCGCGTGCCGCCATTTCGACTGATACCTTGTTTTTCGCCGCGTGTGACTTTACATCGGCGCGCTTGCAATGGAATGGCAGGCCCAGACGGTGCGCGGTGAGTTTGACAAGTCGTGCATCTGCGCTGCTGCTGCTACCCCGGAGCTTGTGATCGAAGTGCGCAACGGAAAGTTTCCATTCGTGTTTTAACGCGAGCGCGTTGAGCAGATGCAGCAACACCATCGAATCCACGCCGCCCGAAGTGGCGACGAGCACCCCATCGCCCCTGGCCAGCAGCGCGCGGGAACGGATGGTCTCTTCTACCTTCTGAAGGAGCGTCGTCATATGGACATGCTACCGCCGCTTGAGAAAATGGAGCAAGAGGATTGAGGGCGTAAGAAAATTGCACCGCAGAGGGTTATCAATACCAGCGACGAAATGAATGTAACAACGTGCGCTTCGTCTCAATTGCTCGTTTGACAGCAGATAGAAATGAACTAATCATTGCCATTATGAAAACAATCGCATTGCTCGCATCTCTTATCGCCATGACTACAATCGCAGCCAGCGCCGAATCCATCTACGACATCAAGTTGAAGGACATTGACGGCAAAGACACCACGCTCGCCGCCTACAAGGGCAAGGCCGTCCTCGTCGTGAATGTCGCTTCCAAATGTGGCCTCACGCCCCAATACAAGGGGCTCGAGGCGCTCTACCTGAAATACAAAGACAAGGGCCTCGTCGTGTTGGGTTTTCCGTGCAATCAATTCAACGGCCAGGAGCCGGGCACGAACGAAGAGATCAAACAATTCTGCTCCAGCAAATACAATGTAACGTTTCCGATGTTCGACAAGCTTGACGTTAATGGCGACAAGCGCCATCCACTTTACGTCGCGCTCGCTGGCAAAGACTCGCCGTTTCCTGGTGACATCAAATGGAATTTTGGGAAATTCCTCATTGGCAAGGATGGCAAGATCCTTCACCGCTTTGAACCGCGCACCACGCCAGATTCCGAGGACGTAACCAAAGCAGTCGAAGCCGCGCTTGCTTCCAAGTAATCATCTCCCTTTTGAAATCCCCGCATGGGAACTTTTCCAGGCGGGGATTTTAGTTGCTGGAGAACGGCGTGCGTCGTAATGAACCCAATTGTTTTTTTGTGATTACAAAAAAAGTTCTGTACATTTTTGCAGTCGTGATAATATCCGAAGTCAATGAATGACGTATGGCGTCTGTCGCGCCTGGTTGTTTGTAATTTTATTTTCGTTCTCCTGCTCGCGAGCAGGATCTTCCCGGTTTTTGCCGCTGATCATTTGGATGAAATCAAGTCTCGCGGGGTGCTGTTGTGGGGTGCGGATGCAGAGGGCGGCGCACCCTATGTTTTTCCCGATCCGGACAAACCGGAGCAACTCACCGGTTTTGAATACGATTTCGCCGGAGCGCTGGCAGCGAAGTTTGGCGTCAAGGCAAAGATGGTTCAAAACCAGTGGGATCAACTCATTCCGGCTTTGGATCGGGGCAACTTTGACATTGCTCTCAATGGTCTGGAAATCACGTCCGACAATCAGCAGCACATCATCATGTCTCTGCCGTACTTTGTTTATGCCCAACAAATCGTCACGCGCAAGAACACGAGTGGACTTACGAAGTTGGAAAACCTCAAGGGCAGGGCGGTTGGAGTTTTGTCCGCAACCGTTGCGCAGCGGTTGGTCGAGCAAATGGGCGGAGCGGACATGCGGATTTATCCCGGCAACGTGGAATGTTTCCGCGACCTGAAGTCGGAACGCATCGAAGCGGTGGTGCAGGACCTCCCGATAGCACTTTATTACGCGAAGCCGGACGTGGAGTTGAAGCTTTCCGGCGAACCATTCGCCCCCGGCTACTACGGCATCGGCGTGCGCAAGCAAGACACGACACTCACAGCCGCGATCAACAAGGCAATCAAGGAACTTTCCGAAGACGGCACGTTGGAAAAGATTTGCAGAAAGTATGGCATCTGGGACCAGCGACAGGCAGGGCTGAAGGAATACCAGCCGGAGGCTGTGGCGCAGAGAAAGTCCATCTCGACGTTGCGCGAGTGGCCGAAGTATCTGCCGCTGCTGTTGCGCGGTGCGGTGACAACTGTGGAGCTTTCTGTTCTCGGTATGGCGCTGGCGGTGACGGTGGGATTGTTGATCGTTTTGATGCGGCTATATGCTGTCGTTCCTTTGCGCTGGCTGGCTCGTGCTTACGTGGAAGTGGTTCGCGGCACGCCGTTGCTCATCCAGCTTTTCCTCATCTATTACGGTTTGCCGCAGGTCGGCATCAAGCTGAACGCCTTTCTGGCAGGAGTTCTAGGGCTGGGGCTGAACTATGCAGCAAGCGAGGCCGAAAATTATCGCGCCGGGATTCAGTCAATCCCCAAAGGCCAGATGGAGGCTGCGTTCGCGTTGGGCATGAGCTGGTCGCAGGCGTTGCGTAGAGTCATCCTTCCACAGGCTTTACGCCTGGTGATACCGCCCGTGACGAATGACTTCATTGCGATGTTCAAGGACTCGTCCATTGTATCCGTCATCACCATGGTGGAACTGACCAAGGTCTATGGCATGCTCGCCATGTCCACTTATGATTACATCGGGCTCGGGCTGATGACGGCGGGAATCTATTTTGCACTCAGTTATCCGGCCTCGATTCTTGCGGGCCGGTTGGAGGAAAGGCTGCGCTATGATCGCCGTTGAAAAATTGGTGAAGTCCTACAACTCGAACCGCGTGCTGCATGGTGTTGATCACACGCAGGCACAAGGTGAAGCCGTTGTGCTCATCGGACCCAGTGGTTGCGGCAAGAGCACGTTCCTGCGCTGCCTCAATCAGCTCGAAATCGCCGACTCAGGCCGCATCACCATCGGCGGTCTGACGATTGACGGTGGGCACATGCCTCGCACCTCAGCCGAACGCGAGCAACAACGGCAGTTGCGCATCCGCGCGGGCATGGTATTCCAGCAATTCAACCTGTTCCCGCATCGCACTGTTTTGCAGAACATCACTGAGTCACCTGTTGTTGTGAAGGGCATTTCAAAATCTGAGGCGGAATCACAAGCCCGCGAGCTGCTCGCCAAGGTTGGCCTGGAAAAGAAGGCCGATGCGTACCCGGCGCAGCTTTCCGGAGGTCAACAGCAGCGTGTGGCCATTGCGCGGGCGCTCGCCATGGAGCCGCAGGTGATGTTGTTCGACGAACCGACAAGCGCTCTCGACCCTGAATTGCGCGACGAGGTGCTGCGTGTGATGCGACAACTGGTTGAGGAAGGCATGACCATGATCGTTGTGACGCATGAGATGCAGTTCGCGCGGGACATGGCTGATCGCGTGCTGTTCTTCGATGGCGGCCAAGTGACAGAATCAGGAACGCCCGAGGAAATCTTTTCCAATCCGAAGCACGCGCGCACACGGGAATTCTTGAGCAAGGTGGCGACACGTTGACCGTGTTGATGACTCTTCGTCCTTGCCGTTGCATCACGAATTCAATTTCATGACGCAATGAACCCAACTTTACCTCGTCGCGATTTTCTCAAACGAACTTCTGCCGCTGCCGGTTTTGCTGCATTGGGCGGTGTCAATCTGTTACGTGCGCAGGCCAGTCCTTCCAAAAGACTCGTGATCGGCATCATGGGATGCAACAACCGCGGCATGGATCACATCAGCGGATACCTCGGCGTTCCGAACGTTGAGATTGGCTACGTCTGTGATGTGGATCGGCGCGCGGTTGAAAAAGGTATCGCTGCGGTTGCGAAGAAGCAGGCGCGAGTCCCAAAAGGGACTGATGATCTTCGGCGAATGCTTGAGGACAAGAGCGTGGACGCCATTTCGATTGCCGCTCCGGATTTCTGGCATACCCCGGCAACGGTGATGGCGTGCGCTGCCGGCAAACACGTCTATGTGGAGAAACCCGGCAGCCATAACGCTCATGAGTCTGAACTAATTGTCGCAGCAGCCCAAAAGCATAAGAGAGTGGTTCAGATGGGTAATCAGCGGCGAAGCTGGCCATGGGTGATCGAAGCGATCAACGCATTGCATGCCGGTGAGATTGGTAAAGTATTCTTCGCGCGTGCCTGGTACACCAATCGTCGGCCCAGCATCGGTCGGGGCAAACCTGCGCCTGTGCCGGAGTGGTTGAACTATGACCTTTGGCAGGGACCGGCTCCTGAGCGACCATTCCGCGACAACATTCTGCACTACAACTGGCATTGGTTCTGGCACTACAGCACCAGCGAACTGGGAAACAATGGCGTTCACTTTCTCGATATTGCCCGTTGGGGATTGGGTGTGGAACTTCCGCAGCGCATCACGTGTGCGGGGAATCGCTATCACTATCAGGACGATTGGGAAACGCCGGATGTCTGTGTCACGACTTTTGACTTCGGCACCTGTGCCATCGTTTGGGAGGGTCAGAGCTGTGATCCACGAGGATTTGAAGGAGCGGGGTTTGGCGTCAACTTCTACGGTGAAAAAGGCGTGTTGAGCATCGCAGGCGACAATTGTCAGATTTTCGATCTGAGCAACAAACTGGTCCGTGAGATCAAAGGCAAAAGAGACGGAGGCGAACATTTTACAAACTTTGCCGATGCGATTCGCGATGGTGGCAAGCTCAATTCCGGAATCGAAGAAGGCCAGAAGGCCACGATGTATTGTCACCTTGGCAACATTGCATGGCGCACGGGGCGCACGATTGATTTCGATCCTCAAAGTCGGAAGATCAAGAATGACCGGCAGGCCAGCAAGCTTTGGCAACGTGAGTATCGGCGTGGCTGGGAGCCGAAGGTGTGAGGAGGCGGGGCGGGTGGATGTTTTTTTTCGTGTGGCCAAGAGTGGAATTACCCAATCACCCAAGTACCCAACCGCGCTGAATCCAAGCAATTTGGATTTGTCCCTTGGGCGTTACGCAGTGAGCTTTGAGTATCTCTGGCGGTTAACCACCGGAGATGCGAAAGAATTTCTATATTTTCCCGCTGCGCAATTCCCGCAGATCGGGCAGGATTAACTCAGACATGAAACAGAAATTGATCCGTCTTGCTTTGGCATTATCCGCGATGGTGGTTGTCGCTGGCTGCGAGTCCGACCGGTTGCAGCGTTCCGACGCCTCTCCGGGCATCGCCCTTCCGCCGGTTGAACGCGACGTGAAGTATGGTGACGACGTGCTGCTTGCCACGGCGGCGGCCCAGCCGTCCGGGATCGTGGATGAAGGCGCGCGAAGGCTGTTCGATGGCCAGTCACTTTCCGGATGGCGTATCACGCCGTTTTCGGCTGCGGGTCCGGTGGAGTTGAAAAGCGGACTTGTGGTACTGCGAAAAGGCCAACCTTTTACCGGGATCAGTTATACGAACAAAATCCCCGCGACGAATTACGAAGTCTCCCTGGATGCCATGCGTGTTTCCGGCGATGACTTTTTCTGCGGACTGACTTTTCCTGTCCGGGATTCATTCTGCAGTTTTATCATGGGAGGATGGGGCGGCTCGTTGGTGGGACTTTCCAGTTTGGACGGCTCTGACGCATCGGAGAACGAGACGACGAAGTTCATCAACTTTGAGAACGGCCACTGGTATCACGTCCGGCTGCGCGTGACAGAACACAAGGTCGAGGCGTGGATCGAGCAGAAGAAGGTGGTAAACGTGGTAACGACAGGTCGCAAGCTGACAGTCCGGTTTGGCGAGATCGAGCAGTCGAAGCCGTTCGGAATTGCGGCTTGGAATACAACCGCTGCGTTGCGTGAGATTCGATTTCGAGAAGTGTCCGGGCCGGCATCGGAGGATTAACTCCGAGGTCCCAATCCTGAACGCAAGGGCAGGGCGGTTATGCCAGCTTCTGTTGGAAGCTCCTCCACATTTTCAACGGCAAGGATCCCAGGACGATGAGTGCGACCTGGCTTCCAACGAAGAGCATCAGCCATTTGAACGCCGCATCCATGAAACCGTAGCTATGCAGACCGATGCCCAGCATGTTCGTTCCGAACCATGACCATGCGGTGATGACGTTGCCGAAGATGGCCAGGTTGATCAGGCCGCGATCTTTCACGATTCCACCCCAGCGAGCGTGCAGGATCAACGCATTCCAGATGACGATGAGCAGCGCGCCGTTCTCCTTTGGATCCCAACCCCAGAATCGTCCCCAGGATTGGTCGGCCCAGATTCCGCCGAGCACAGTCCCGGTGAAGCTGAACAATGCAGCAAAGCAGACAATGGCATAAACCATTTTTGCGAGGGCCTTGCTAAGATCGAGTTCTTTTCGCGCCGCCAACGTTGGCGTAAAAACTCCCAGTATCACGTATGCCATTGCAAGCACGCCGGCCACAAAGGTTGAAGCGTATCCAAGTGTCACTACGACGACATGTGTCGCGAGCCAGAAGTTGGTGTCCAGCACAGCCCGCATCATTTCCATCGTGTCTCCACCGAGAGCGAGATTGTGCGAAATGATCAAGGTCACAAAGCCCGCCAAGCCCGCCACTGCGCTACCGAATCCGACCCTGTAGATGCGCTCAAGTACGAGCCCCAGCACGCACGCACCCCAGCCAATAAAGATTGCGGAGGAGTAGAGATTGGTCACCGGCGGGCGATTCTCCAGCACCATTCTGTAAACGAGGGCGAAAGTGTGGACTACAAAGGCAAGGCCGACGAGATACGACGCTGAACGCCGGAACGATTCGGAGAGGTTCGGCCACGAACCGAACGTCAACAAAGCGCCGCCTGCGAGCACGAACACAACAATGTAGATGATCGTTGCGTGCAAAAACAATTTCGCCTGGTTGAAGTAATACTCCGCGCGGCCTTTCTTCAGTTCGCGGACGAAATCCTTTCCGAGCCAGTTTTTGTATCCTGCGACGGCGCTGTTGAACTCGCTGTTGTTTTTGTGCGCGTAGGCATTTGCCATGCGCGCGTAAAAGCCAACGGCTGGCTGAATTTCTCCGCCCCGGACTGTTTCGAGCAAGCTGGCGCCGACATTCGACCAACCTTCGCGATCAGCCGCTGGATCAAGGGGAGGTACGGTGCGTGGATAAGACGTGTTCGCTGCGGCTTCAATCTTCACGGCGATGCGCATGAACTTCTGTAGCGCAGCATCGTCAACCTCCCGACCGGCCTGTTGTGCCTTCATCGCCTTCAATCCATCAGGCAGCGCAGCCTGGTAGTCCGCGAGCAATTGGACGAAGTTTTCAGTGCCCTCCGGTTGAATGCTGCTCTTGAGCCGTTGATAAATGTTTATGGCGTTGGCGAGTTTCAAGACCTGCTTCTGGTAGCTTGTCTGCTGTTCCGCCTTCAACTCCGAGGCTTTCGAGGCCTGCTTCATGATCTCACGGGTCAACGGGGACAGGTCGTTGAAGGGGTAGTAGCGCAAACCGGATTTCTCGACGCCCTTGTCGCCAAGCTTGAGTTCGCTGATCAGGTCGGGGTGGTGAATCAAAAATATGGCACGGGTGTCTGCAACTTCGGGTGTGAAGAAAACTTCAAGCAGCCACTCGGTGGATTTCAGCTTTTTAGGATGACGCCAGAACTGCCATGAAGGCAGCAGTTCAAGCGGAACGTCACCGGTGCTGCGAATCTGAAGGAGTGAATTGCGCGCGATGGAATCGAGTGGCTGGATGCGTCCATTAAGCAACGCGGGCAGACGGCCAAATTCGGCAACGTGCAAGTCGCCATCTTTCTTGGGCAGCATCACAGCGACGATTTCTGTCGCGAACAGAGCCAGAAAAAACCAGGGCAAAAACTTCAAGATAGGTTTCATGGTGATTTACGTTTGGCGGCGAAGCCGATCAGGTGTGTCATGAATTGCCAGATCATTCCTGCGGCCACGAGCACACAGGCAAAATACGGCGTGAGCCAGCCGGGATTATCCACTACTTGTAACACCGTTCCTTTTTCATCCGTCTTGTCCCAATCGGCCTGGAAGAAGGTCTCGCCAGCGTATCGCAACGGTTCATTCATGCGGATGGTCACTTCGCGATCTTCCCCCTTGTCCGCGCGTTCAAGGCGCACGCGACTGGAGAAATTCTTGGGCGTATCGGTTCCCGCGTATCGGTCGAACCGGAAATCGAGCAGATGCAGGCGGAATGGTTTGTAATAACGTGTGGGTCGTAGCGCGAGTTGATATGCCTTGTCGCCGGCAGTCATTTGCAACGGAGCGAGGTTGCCTGACACAAGTATTGCCTGGGATCTACCTGCTGGCTCGATCAACTCGACGATTCCTGAAGGAACGTCCCTAGTATCCATCGTGGTTGTCTTCGGCAGACTGCGCCACCATATCTGTTGGCCCGTGCTGTTGTCTGCTTGCACAGGCTCAAATCCTTGAAATGGTTGTCCTCGAAGGTCTGAGTTCACGAAATAGGTTTTTACACGCAGTTTGAAAGGCATTTCCGGATGCGCCAGTTCGCCACCTTTCGCGAGCAAACTCTCGGGAATCGCCACCACCTTGTCATCGGTTGCTCCCGAAACATCAACCACCGCGAGTTCCCACCTGCTGTTCGATTCTGAGAAGTTTGAGTACGAACCTTCTCGGATTCTCATGTAGCTCTCGGTGGAGAGCATGTCGGTTGCAAACTGACCCAGGAGCAGCAAAACAACTCCGAGGTGGATCATGGCGATGCCCAGCCGCTTGAGTCCGGGTTTGTAGTAACGCAGGTGCGCGGCGAAAAGATTGACGAGCAACAGTCCGCCGACCAGATAGCCGCCCGGGAAAATTGGAATGCGAAGCGATGAGCCTGCCGGATGCCAGTAGATGAAGAGGCTGCGGAAGAATTCATTTTGTGCCTGATAGAGGCCGAGCTTTACCTGAGCGATGGTGCCCCAGAATACGAGGATCAAGCCACATGCCAGCAGAACTACTGCGAGCCTTACCGAGGTGAAGAATTTGTAGGTGGCTTCGAGCATGTCAGTATTTCACTTCCTTGACGAACTTGGTGAATGTTTCGCGTTGCGCTGCTGCGAGCTTGGGATCGCCCATCAATTTATAAAACCATGTCTGTCCGTTTTGCGTTGTTGTCGCGCCGATGATCGTGGCTGGCTGCCCTGTTCGCGCATCCTTGCCGCTCATTTCCACAAACGTCGCTTGGCCTCCAACGGTTTCAACGGTCTTCGATTGCTTTAGCACATCTGCCTCGCTCCAAGCGCCAAGGCCAAGCTGCATAACGCGCCAGCGATTCACGTTTGCCAACAACCCGCCACCATCACCAGCCGATGTGCTGACGTTCACGGCGGCTTGTGCACCACCGTCGCCCGCTATAGTGAACTTGGCGAAGAGGAATTCGCCGCCCGGAACTTCCTTCCAACCTGCGGGAACAGTCCAGCTTGGACCGCCTTCGCGGGGTGACATCGGTGCAGATGGCTGGGCGGAAGGTGAAGACGTGCCTCCGATCGGCGGGTGGCCGCTCGGTAACTCGGCAGGTGCGGCGGTTTCTGCGATTTTTACCGATTTGAGAAAGGTAACGAACGCGGGTTTCTGCGCGGTGACCAGCGCTTCATCTCCCTGCAATTTGTAAAACCACGTTGTACTGCCGCGGTTCGCCATTGCCGTAACGATCTTGATTGCTTTGCCGTCAGGCGATTTGCCAGCGATTTCGAATATTTGTCCAGGGTCGCCGCCTATGTCCACGGGTGAGAGTTCTTTGGCAGCGGCTTCGGGGGACAATTCATCAAGACCTACCTGTTGTCGCCACATATTAACGATGAAAGGTTCCTTTCCTTTCATGTCGGCCAGTGGAGTGACGGCTACTTGAGCGGTCGAATCATTTGGGCCGGAGATGTTGAATCCCGTCACACGCATTTCGCCCGGGCCAGCTTCGGTCCAACCTTCGGGTTTGGTGTAAGTAATTTTTGGCGAAGCGGCAATTCCGTGGCCGTGCGCTGTGTCGGGATGCCCAGACGGGAGACCCGCCTTGGCTGATGCTTCCTTTGGAACGTGATAAACCTTTATGTCCTCCGCGCGGCAAACTTGGGCAAGTAATATGGCCAGTGTGATGGCAGGGAATTGCATTGTCCGAATCTTCAAAGGGCATGGATGCCAGTTCATGCTGTCTTGGTAACGTTTTTTGCAGGCAGGAGCAAGCCGTCCTTTGCCCAAAGGCCGACGAAACTTGTTCACATGGAACTCTTGCGAGCCGCAAAAATCGGGTTAAACTCACCACCGTGAATCGCCCGTTGAACATTATTGCAGGCGTCGGACTTACTGCATGTGCTCTTGTGTTTGGTTTCGTTTGGCGCGAAGTGTGGTTTAGTCAGAATTTTCCGCCTGTGGAATCGCCTTTCAACAAGCCTCGGTTGTTGGTGGTCTTGGGATGCCTTGCTTTTGCCGCCACCACGCGCGCGGCGTGGCATTTTTCCAGATTGTGCAGACGCGATTCAGAAGTCTCTGCTCACGATTAAGTCGAAAATTTTGGGTATCTCTGGGTTTCCGCGCCTTCAACCACGCTTTTCGTCCGCATCAATGAAGTCCACGAAGTTCTTGATGTCGTCCCGGTGAGTAAAGCCAGCCTGTTCCTTGCGCATCTTGAGTCGTGCGATTCCTTCTGCGTCGTCGGCTTTCGGATAGTCCAACATCCGCGCCAGCAGGGCGGCTTTCTCGGACACGGGATGTTTCACGTTCTTGTGAACCCAGTCGCAAATTTCACCGTCAGTCACCGAATGCTTCACCACTTGAAGCATCTGTTCATGCGTGACTCCGGCGGCCTTGAGCCAGCCGCCGTCAAACCCCTTGCCGAGGTTCGGTTGATAATCAGCATGCAATTTACCTGCGAGGTGCAGGCGGAGTTTGTCCACGTAACGCGGGAGGTGCGGCCAGCCATCCATTGTTTCGCGCGGGCTCCGGGGATAAATTATGTCGCTCATGCCCGAATGATTGGCAGTCAACACACGGGTGTCAATCCTGCCAGTGAAGCACGGAAGCGCCGGCATCCTTGCCGGCGAATTCCGAAACGGTTCAAAGCAAAACACGCCGGCAAGATGCCGGCGCTCCCGGGAAAAGAAAAAGGCGTCCTTGTAGACGCCTTTGTAATTGATTGTTTGAGTCGAATCAGGCCGTGGCTTCGCCAACCTGAAAGCGAACGAAACGGCGGATGGTGATTTCATCGCCGAGCTTCTTCGCGACTTCGGCGACGTAATCCTTCACGCTGATTTCGGAGTTCCGTTTCACGAAACCCTGATCCACGAGGCAGTAGGTCTGATAAAACTTTTCGAGCACGCCCTGGAGGATTTTCTCCATCGCTTGCGCGGGTTTGCCCTTGAGGCGATCCGACTGCGCGGCAATTTCGCGTTCCTTAGCGATGACTTCGGGTGCAACCTGCTCGCGGGAAACGGCGAAGGGATGTCCCGCCGCGATCTGGAGCGTGATGTCTTTGACGAGTTGCTTGAACTCTTCGCTCGTTACGGTGCTGTCCTTGCCAGCGCCGACTTCGACGAGCACGCCGACCTTTGCGCCTGTGTGGATGTAAGCGGCAACGAGGCCGTTGCCTGAAACTTCCATCCGGGCGTTTCGGGCGATCTTGATATTTTCGCCGATCTTGCCGACGGCAGCTTGACGATCGGCTTCGAGATCAACGGATGCGTTCGCGGCGACCTTCTTTGCGATGTCATCGCAGAAAGCGCGAAAGCTGTCGTTGCGGGCGACGAAATCTGTTTCACAGTTCACTTCCACGAGCACGCCGGACTTGCCTCCGGGTGTTATGTGCTGGGCGATGAGGCCTTCGCGGGCGTCGCGCAATGCCTTCTTGGCCGCGCTGGCCGCGCCGGACTTGCGCAGAATGTCCACGGCCTTGTCCATGTCGCCCTGCGCTTCGACGAGGGCCCTCTTACATTCCATCATTCCGGCACCCGTCATTTCGCGGAGCTTGCCGACATTTGCTGCGGTGATTTCAGCCATACTTACAGTGTGAGTTGATTTTTGAAAGTTGCGGGTTGATAACCTGACCCGGAAAGACTCGGCGGTGTTCTTCAACTGCACCGCCGTGTCCACCGGAAATCATCAGGCAGCCGGCGTTTCCGCAACTGCGGGAGCAGGGGTGGCGGCGGCTTCGGGTTGTTCCTCGGTCTTGCGACGTGAGGACTTGGATTCAAATTCAGCCTGCGCGCGGGTGATGACCTGCGCAATGGTGGCGAGGATCATCCGCACGGATCGGATTGCGTCGTCGTTGCCGGCAATCGGATAATCCACGAGGTCGGGATCCGCGTTGGTGTCGGTGATGGCGACAACCGGAATCTTGAGCTTGCGGGCTTCGGCCACGGCGTTGTGTTCGCGCTTCACGTCCACAACGAACATTGCGCCGGGGTTTTTATCCAACGTGCGGATTCCGTCAAAGTATTTCACGAGGCGCGCGGCTTCGCGGCGGATGACCGCCTGCTCCTGCTTGACGTAATTGTTGATGGATCCGTCGGCCTCCATCTTCTCGATTTCGCGCAAGCGCGCGAGCGATTTTTTGACGGTGGTGAAATTGGTGAGGGTGCCGCCGAGCCAGCGTTCCACGACGAAGTATTGGCCGCTTTCCTTTGCGGTGTCCTTCACGGCTTGTTGGGCTTGTTTCTTGGTGCCGACGAAGAGCACTTTCCCGCCCTTGGTGACGGTCTTGGCCAGGAACTCACACGCGGCTTCGAGCTGCGCGAGGGATTTGCTGAGGTCAATGATGTGAATGCCGTTGCGCGCGTCGAAGATGAACGGTTTCATCTTGGGATTCCAACGCTTGGTCTGGTGACCGAAATGGACGCCTGCTTCCAACAATTCTTTTACGCCGATGCTTAACATGTTTCCTTTGGTTGAGAGTTCGTGCGATTTTCGCCCGAACCATCCCGCGGAAGACGGGATTGATTTTGATGTTGTTATGGCCACCCGCATCCACACGGACGCGGAATTGAAGGCCGTTCGCCTGTCATCGCAATGAGCGATGAAGGAGCATGGAGAATAACGAAGTTTTTGCCTGTGGCAACGCCTATTTTAGGCGTGTCTTCAGCCGGGGAGTGACGACCTCGTCGGGTTTTAATGGAAGCTTGCAGGCTTCCCGCCATGGATTGGGGCGGTCCGCGAGTTGGACCTGAATGAGATAATCATGGTCCAATTTTTCAGAGGGTGCGTTTGCAGAGAGGGAATTCTCGTTTTCGTGGGCAAACACGTTCGCCACATGTACAGCAGTAAGCAGGGAGAATCCGCTGTCATCTGATTTAAGCGGGCAATGATGCCATGCCACGGCTTCGAGCACTGGCAGCGGCAAGCCCCACGCGCCGAGCAGGCACGCGGCGAGTTCGGCATGTGTGGTGCCGAGCACCTGCAATTCTGCGTCCCGTTGCACGAGGTGTTTGCTGTGTTGGATGCTGTCAATGGACGAGCACATTGTGGGAACATTCGCGGCGAGAATGAGCTTGCCCATGTCGTGAACGAGCCCCGCCGTGTAGGCGGCCTCGGCGGCTTTCGCATTTTTCAGTTCCGCCATCGCAATCGTCCGGGCGAAGGCGGCGACCTGCAAACTGTGATTCCAAACAGCATCCGCCGAGAAACCGTGGCACTTCACGTCATCAAACTGTGTGAATACGCCTGCCAGCAGAATCAATGATCGTGTGCGTTCGGCACCGAGGAACACGACGGCTTCCTGGGGATCGGATACTTCACGGCCCAGCGCAAAGAATGCGGAGTTGACCAGTTGAAGAATCTTCGCGGTCATCACGGGATCCTGGGCAATGAACCCGGCTACGATTTCAATCGAGCCGTTGGGCGATGAAAGTTCCGCCGTCACCTGCGAATAAAGTTTCGGCATGGCGGGAAGTTTGCGGAGGCTTGAGAGAAGCTTCTTCAATCCAGCGTCGGTGGTCCATGATTGCAGGCGTAATGCACGGCTGACGTTTGAGACGAGACTCTTCGCGTCCGTGCTTTTGGGCAACGGAGTCACGCCGGGTTTGTTCCAGCGCGTCAGCCCCGCCCTGTCATCGCCCTCGCACAAGACCACACGCAGAACGTGGCCGGAATGTTTTTCAATGGATTGCGTTAACGAAGCATCGTCCGCCGCCTTGGTGCCCAGAACCACGGCGTGAAAGTGATCGCTGGCAAGCGCGCTCACGCCATCTGCGGGGGTTTCCACCTGGCGGCTCTGCCAGTTGGGTCGGGCAGCAGTGATCTCGTGTTGAATGCCCTGATACCAACCGGTCTCGCCTCCGACAAACAGAATGCGATGACCAATGCCGCTAGTCTTCGCTTCCGGGGTGTCTGCACCTGCAGTGGAGTGCGATTTGGTGAACGGCTGCAGCACAGGAGTTGGTTTTGCCTCGGCAGTTGCC
>JABFSR010000038.1 GCA_013140495.1 Verrucomicrobiota bacterium | reverse complement strand
GGGCAGGGGGCGGCAGCAACATCTGCCAGGTGATCGCCGACAACTCCGTCAGTTCCAGCCATTCATTGGCTGTCGTGGACGACAGTGCGATTGACTTTGGCGAGTGGCGCTCCGATGTCAGCCTCGGCGGCAACGCCACCAATGGCGACGTATTGAATGTCCAGTGGTATGAAATGTACAATCTCAGCGCACCGGACATGCGATTGACGGTGCAATTCTTCAACGCCGCCACAAACCTCGTCGGAGAAACCCACTTCGGCACCTCCGGCACGAGCAGCGCCGGATGGGTGAGCACGATTGCGAATTCGACGTTCACGAAACGCAACGCAACCTTGGTGGTGCCGACTGGCGCGGTGACGATGCGTTGCGCTCTGGTTTCAGGCGGAGGCCAGGACATCACGGGCGTGATGGTCATTGATGATCTGTCTGTGGCCCGCGTAAACCTGTTGCCCGGCAATTTCTGGGTGAACTCGACCTTCGAAAGCGGTTCAAACCTTGATCAGACCAACGGCACTCCCACAAATTGGAGCCGCGGCGGCGGGGCCACGGCCGCTGCCACCAACATCTGTCAGGTCACAACCAATAACTCGGTGAGTGCAAACCATTCGTTGGCCGTCATTGATAACAACAACAACTCGGTCAGCGGTTACGGGGAGTGGCGCTCCGAGGTCAGCCTCGTCGGCCATGCCAGTCCCGGCGACATGTTGGATATCCAGTGGTTTGAAATGTATGGTGACTTCAGCTTCTCCACCGCACAAATGCGCGTGACCGTGCAGTTCCTTAACGCCAGCAGCAACGTCGTCGGAGAAACACACTTTACCACCTCCGGCACCAACAGCGCCGGATGGGTGAGCACCATCGCGAATTCGACGTTCACGAAGCGGAATGGGCCGTTGTTAGTGCCGGCCACTGCGGTGAGGATGCGCTGTTTGCTGGTCTCCGCCGGTTTCCCGGGCATCACTGGTAAGATGGTCATTGACGACTTGTCCGTGGCGCGCGCGCCGGTGCCAGGTAATTTCTGGGTGAACTCGACCTTCGAACTCGGCACGGAACTGGATCAAACCAACGGTACACCTGCAAACTGGACCCGCGGCGGCGGTGACCCGACCATTGATCAGGTGACGACCAGCAACTCTGTCAGCTTAAGTCATGCGCTGGTCGTCGTGGATAACAACACAGACGTTGATATCGGTTACGGCGAGTGGTACTCGGACGTTACGCTCATTGGCAACGCCACCAACGGTCAGGCATTGAATCTCCAGTGGTTTGAGATGTATCAGGTCAGTGTCGGCTCTCAACATGAGATGCGTTTGACCGTGCAGTTCTTTAACGCCACCGACGTTGCCAACATCGGAGAAACTCATTTCACCACCAGCGGCACCAGCAGCGCCGGTTGGGTGAGCAGCATTGCGGATTCGACGTTCACGAAGAGGAACGGGAGTGTGATAGTGCCGACCGGTGCGGTGAGGCTGCGGTGTCTTCTGGTGTCCGGCGGCTCCGGAGCCCCGACCGGGGTAATGGTCATTGACGACCTGACGGTGGCCCTCGATTCAGCAGCGCCAACAGTGCCCCCGACCATTCTGGCGGGTAACTTTTTCCCGAACCCGACGTTTGAAGTGGGTTCCCTGTTGGACGATCCCGCGAACGCTTCTCCGGCGGGTTGGACACGCGGTGGAAACAATACCGCAAGCGATCAGGTCACCACGAGCAACTCCGTCAGCCCCACCCACGCGCTTTCCCTGGTGGATGATTCCTTCACTTACGGCGAATGGTATCAGTACCTGACCCTTTCCGGCGTGGCAACGGACGATGTGCTTGATGTGCAGTGGTACCGACTTTACAGCACGACGAACGGGAACATGCGGTTGACGTTCGGATTCCGCACTGCGGCGGGAGTCAGTTTTGGACCGGAATACAATTATGAGTCTGGTGGTGATAGTCCGGGTTGGCTGGGCAGTGTCGCCGGATCGCCTTTCGAGCGGGTTGCGAGCCGCTTCGTTGTTCCCGACGGAACCGGACAGCTCTCGATTAAATTTGCCTCCGGTGGTGCCGGGGATGTGACGGGGTTGATGGTCATTGACGATCTCTCGGTCCGGATCAGCAAGCCGGTCATCACAAGCGTTACGGCAGACATCAGCGGCAAGACCATCACCTGGTTGAGCATGCCCAGCAAACTCTACACGGTGCAGTTCGCCGGTGCTCTGGGTACGCCGACAGTCTGGACATCGCTCATCACTGGCCTTGCTGGCGACCTCTCGCTCTCGAACACGTACCTGGATTCAGTCCCTCATGCAGGCAACACCGGCTTCTACCGGGTCGTTCAGGAGTAACATCGAACGCGCGCATTTCTTCCAGGCGATCAGGAGCAAACGCCGGACGAGCAACAAAGCAGGGCTGTCCGCGCCGGATTTGTATTCTGGCAGACCGCACCGCCGGAAATGTTCTATGAAAATTTTATGGTGAAACTTCAAACGAACGGAATGCCGCGTTCATGGGGCAGGGCGGAAGCCGTTGCCGGTCACTGCCGGAAATATCCGGCGTTCCGGGGGCGGCGCATGGTTGCATCCCGTTCAGTGGCCGATCCGGCTTTCACCCTGATTGAACTCCTGGTCGTCATTGCCATCATTGCCATCCTCGCGGCCATGCTCCTGCCTGCACTCAGCAGAGCGAAGATCAAAGCCCAGGCGATCATGTGCCTGAGCAACACAAAGCAATTGACGCTCGGATGGGTGATGTACACGAACGACAATGAAGATCGCGTCCCAAACAACTTCGGAGTGAACGAAACAATCGCCGAAGTCACGGGCAAGACCTACCGAAACTGGGTCAACAACGTGATGAGCTGGGACACCAACCCCATGAACACCGATCCCCTCCTGATCAAGAACGGCGTTTTGTCCCCTTACCTCAGTGGCAATCTTGGCGTTTACAAGTGCCCGGCGGATAATTATGTCAGTGCAGCGCAGCGCGCCCTCGGTTGGTCCACCCGGGCACGAAGCATGTCCATGAACTGCTTCTTCGGCCCGTATAGCAGCAATCCCGCCGGAGCCTGGGCTTCAGGACGCAACTCCACCATCCCTGCATACCGTCAATGGTTGAAGCTCGGGTCCGTAGGCAAACCTTCCATTTTTTTTGTGACCATTGATGAACACGCCGACAGGATCAACGACGGCTATTTTGAAAATAATCCGGACAACACCAGCAAATGGGGGGATCCGCCTGCCTCGTATCACGGTGGCGCCGGCGGAATTTCCTTTGCAGACGGCCATTCTGAAATTCACAAGTGGAAAAGCGCCACCACGAAAATTCCCGTCACCCTGATTTCACTTAACAACCCGCCCACGTTCGATGCGGCGGGTCGTGAGGATCATCGTTGGCTCATGGAGCGCACGGCTGTGCCGTATTAACGAGTGACGCATGGTTCAGGCAATAGTCACCTTATGATACATCCGTCATTCCTTCGGCGCATCCTGCCAGTCGTTGCCTGGTTGGTGACGACGGGTGGCGTAGGCGCGGCTGAGGGGATTTCGAAAGCGACAATCTCTCGCGTTGAGGCGATGCCGAATCTGCCGCAGCCGTTTGCGATGCGCGATTGGTCAAAAGTGACTCGCGATTACCTAG
Source organism: Verrucomicrobiota bacterium (assembly GCA_013140495.1). Lineage (GTDB taxonomy): Bacteria > Verrucomicrobiota > Verrucomicrobiia > Limisphaerales > JADLHS01 > JADLHS01. Next base: position 11,607 of record JABFSR010000038.1, on the reverse strand, counting down.
ACCTCGTTTTCGACTTTGAACAGCGTGGCGAACATCTGCCGCTCGTTGGTTGGCTTGATCAGAGTCGCACAATGGTATCGTTCCCGTCTTATGTCGGCGGCCCGAAGGATCCGGAGGCCGTCAACTATCTTGCGGCGGTTGTCAGCGGTTCACTGGTCGGTTTGGACATGCGGAATCATCGCGGTCAGGACTGGGTGACGTTGGGGACAAATTTCTTCAACGTGGAAGAAGGGGTTTACGTGAACCGCCCGCGTGGCGGCACGGGGGGCTCATTTTGGTATGACGTTTTTCCCAACGTTCTCTTCTATCAACTCAACGAGCTGTATCCGGGCGATGCCGCGCGTGACCAGCAGGCGCGCTCGGTGGCGCTGAAGTGGTATGAAGCGTGTGTGGCCTTGGGTGGTAGAACCAATCCGTTTGCGCTGCCCAACTTCGATCACACCGGATTGAATCTGAAAACCATGCTGCCAGTGGAGATGGGGCGGATCGAACCGGAAGGTGCAGCCGGCATCGCATGGTTCGAATACATCGCGTGGCTGAAATTCAAGGACGCGCGCTTCCTGACCGCCGCAGACTGGTGCATCCGTTCGCTGGAGGCGAAGCCGGACGCTCAAAGTCCGCTCTATGAAGTGCTGTTGCCGTACGGTGCGTTGATCGCCGCACGCATGAACGCCGAACAGGGTTCTCATTACGACGTCGCCAAGTTGGTAGATGCCTGCTTTGAACCGCGCGGCCCACTTCAAGCGCGACCGGGCTGGGGAGTTATCTCTGATCGTTGGAATGGTCTGGATGCATACGGACTGGTTGGGAGTACCACCGACGGCGGCGGCTACGCGTTTGCCATGAACACGTTTCAATGGGCTGGCGCACTAGTGCCGCTGGCGCGCTACAACCCGAGCTACGCGCGCGACATCGGCAAGTGGATGCTGAACCTGGCGAACGCCGCGCGGTTGTTTTATCCCAATGCCCACGACGCCGAGCATCAATCAAGTTACGATTGGGCCAAGGCACACGACGGGAAATCGGTGATTGCCTACGAGGGCATCCGCAAGTGGAAGCGAGGCGCGGCGACCGCCCTCGCCGATTACCGGACGGTGCGGGGAAAAATCGTGCAGGGAAGTTTCGCCTCAACTCATTTTCGAGCGGAGTTGCCACCAGATCGGGAATTGTTTGAAGAAACGTCCAGCGATGAAAAACCGTTTGAACACATCTGGGAGTTCAATCTGCCCAAAACGCGGGCGCGTTGGCTCGTGGTGGAGGCAGCCCGAATTGATGGCGGACATGCCAGCAATGTATTCCAGTTTTCCTATGCGAACCATCCTGGTGGGCCGTACACACCGGCCTTTTCTGTGTTCAGCAATGGCCCTGCAACCGTGGTCGAACTACCTGCTACGCTACGAAACAAACTTTACGTCAAAGCAGAGAGCAGTGACCAATCAATCGGTCGGAGCGCGCGGGACAGGCTCGTGGTGGACGCGATGGCAATCTCTTATCAGTCCGACATCAGCCCGTTTGCCCAAGGCGACTTGGTGGTCTCTTTCATTGATCTTCTCAAGGAGGCCACGGTTCCCATAGTGCTCTATCGGCCCGCATCGGCCACGACCGACCTGGGCTTGTACGGCAGTTCCCATGTGGGCATTTTGGGCGGCATCATCAAACCAACCAACGTTGAAAAAATTCTGCAACTCGACCTGTTGAAAACGGATTACTTCCACGCCCAAGCGTATCCCACCTACCTCTACTACAACCCCTACCCTTCAACCAAGACCTTGGAGATCAATGTCGGATCAGAAGCGCGGGATATTTACGATGCCGTCAGCGACCAAGTTATCCAGAAGAATGTGCAAGGTCGCGCACGCTTCACCATCCCGTCCGACACCGCGAGGATTATTGTGCTCGCTCCAGCGGGTGGAAAAGTTTTGCGAGAGGGCAAACGGACTCTCCTCGACAACGTCATCGTGCGTTATGAGAACTAGGGCGAGTTTTCAAAATGCTTCCGGAGTGCGCCCGTCCTCGGGCGCAGCAATTTCCGCATTCCATGTTGGCTCAAAACCGCAAAAGCCCTCTCTCTGGCGAGCATTGCTGTGGCCGAGGACGGCCACACTCCGCTGGCTCAAGCTGTGTTCTGCAAGAAATGTGAATCATGCCTGACATCGCGAAACGCTTTCCCGAAAACCCCATCCTGAAGCCGGACGACATCCGTCCGAGCATTGATGGAATGAAAGTGGAATGTCTGCTGAATCCCGGTGTGTTCCGGTTCAAGGAACAGACCTGGCTGCTCCTGCGCGTGGCCGAGCGTCCCGAACAGAAGTCTGACAAGACGTCCTTCCCCATCCTGGGCGCAAAGGGAGAGTTGCAGATTCTGGAATTCGACAACGCAGATCCCAAGCTCAATCGCGCCGACCCGAGGGTGATTGGTTACGACGGGAAGGATTACCTGACGACGATGTCGCATTTGCGGCTGGTCGCCAGTAACGATGGAATCCACTTTGCCGAAGACCAGTCTTATCCATCGCTGTTCGGTCGAGGCGAACTCGAATCCTATGGCATCGAAGATTGTCGCGTGGTCCAGATCGGTGCGACCTACTACCTGACTTTCACGGAAGTGTCGGAGCACGGCGTGGGCGTGGGCTTACGCAGTACTACCGATTGGCGCAACATTCGCCAGCACGGGATGATTCTCCCGCCTCACAACAAGGACTGCGCAATCTTCGGCGAACAAATCGGTGGTAAGTATTACGCCCTGCATCGTCCGAGCAGTCCGACTCTCGGTGGAAATTACATCTGGCTCGCCGAATCGCCTGACCTCGTGCATTGGGGACAGCATCGTTGTCTGGCACACAGTCGGCCGGGCCTGTGGGACAGCGCGCGCGTCGGGGCCGGGGCCGCACCCATCCGCACAGCGGAGGGATGGCTGGAAATTTATCACGGCGCCAATGGCGAACACCGCTACTGCCTCGGGGCGCTGTTGCTGGATCTCGAATCTCCTTGGAAAGTCCTCGCCCGCTCCCGCGAGCCAATCATGGAACCCGTCGCTGATTATGAACGCACCGGCTTCTTCGGAAACGTCGTCTTCACCAACGGGCATCTGGTGGACGGCGACACGGTGACACTTTACTACGGTGCGTCCGACAGCGTCATCTGTGGCGCGCGTCTCTCCATTCAGGAGATTCTGCAAACCATCCGTTCATCCGCGATATGAAAAAGTTTTTGCACGAGTATCGGCATTTTCTTTCGTATCCGCGCGACATGCGGGTTCTTCTGATCACCAACCTAGTCTATGGGCTGGTGATGCCGGTGATCGAGATGTTCATCGGCGCCTACGTCATGCGGAAATCGGACGACGTGAAAATGGTCGTCATCTACCAATTGGCGGTTTACACGGGAATCCCCTTCACCTTTTTGGTCAACGGCTGGTTGCTGCAACTCGTGAGCGTCAAGCGCCTTTACTCCGGCGGCATGTTGCTCAGCGGAGTTTCGATGGTGGTCATGATGTCCTTGAACGAGTTGAGCCTGGCGGGACTGGGCGTGGCCGGACTGCTGATGGGCATGTCCTTCGGGCTTTATTGGGCCAACCGCGATTATCTGGCCTTGTCCACCACGAGCGATGGCAACCGGAATTATTACTATGGCCTGGAGACTTTCTTCGCGACGAACGTCGGCATTGTGGTGCCGTTCGCGGTGGGTGCATTCATCGGCTGGTATGGCGGCGAAAATGCCGGTCTAGTTTCTCGGGCGTATCAGGTGGTGACGGCGGTGGTGTTCGTCATCACCATCGCGGCTTCGGTCATTGTGCATCAAGGGCAATTCAAGAATCCTCCCCGGACCCAGTTCCTGTATTTCCGCTTTCACTGGATTTGGAACCGGATGCAACTGCTCGCCGTCCTCAAGGGGCTGGCTCAGGGCTACATTGTCACCGCGCCAGCCATGCTGATCATGACGCATGTCGGCAAGGAAGGTTCGCTGGGCACAATCCTTTCCGTCGGCAGCGTCCTGTCGGCCATCCTGCTTTACATCCTCGGGCGGACGACCAAACCGAAACACCGCATTTACCTCTTCGCCATCGGCCTGTCGTTGTTCGCCCTGGGCGCGCTGGCGAATGGAATCCTCTTCAACAAACTCGGCGTGCTGCTGTTCATGGTGCTTCTGGTTTTGGGTCGGCCTTTGGCCGACATCGCTTATTTCACGATTCAACTGCTGGTGATCGACACCGTCTCCGCGATCGAGAAACGCAATCAGTACGCCTACATCTTTGTCCAGGAGTTCGGCTTCTACATCGGACGGTTCGCCGGCTGCGGGTTGTTCATCCTGCTGGCAACTCAAGTGTCGAACACGTTCGCCCTACGCTTCGCGTTGCTCATCGTCGCGGTGCTGCAACTACTCTCGGTCTTCGTGGCCAGACGTATTTTGAAAGGCTGCGCCGACACGAAGCAAGTTGAAGCGGTCGCGCCAGCGGGACCGGTGGTTCCCATTCCGGTTTTAGGGAAGTGAGCCTGACGATGAATGCAAATCTGTGTTATGCTCTGCGTGTGTCCCAGCTTCATTGCGTGCTCTGGCGGTTTGTTTGTGTGCTGACAACGATCATCCTCTCGCTGGGCTCGGCTACCTCAAACCTCCGAGCGGCACTTCTGCCCGGCAACGTCTGGCCAAATCCGACCCTCGAACTCGACGCCAACAGCGATGGCACTCCGGATTTCTGGCACAAAGGCGGGAGCAGCACCGCGATTGACGTTTGGACCACCGCGCTTTCAGTCAGTCCAAACCATTCTTTCCAACTCAACGACTCGAACGCCTCGGCCTATGGCGAATGGTATTCCGACCGGGTCAACATCACCGCTGGCGCGAATTACCAGCTCCGTTACAACCTGCGCTACACCGTCACCAATGTCGGACCAATGCGCGTGACGGTGAACTTCTACACTGCCGGCGATGCCTATGTTTCCGGCGTAAGCTATCTGTTTAGCGGGGCGCACGACTTTTGGGAGGAATTCACGCAGCCGTTCATCCCTCCGGTCGGCGCGGCGAAGCTGGGACTCTCTTTCACCTCCGGCGGCGGGCAGGATGTGACCGGGCTGGCCTGGCTCGACGACATTTCTCTCGCCCCGGCATCAAACATTGTTTCCCTCGTGCCTTACATCGAAGGCTTCCCGTTGTTGCCGAATCCACTCGTCATCCGCGATTGGAAGCAAACCGCCATTGATTATCATCAACTCGCCTTCAACCCATCCGTCACCGGCCAATATCTACCACTGCTCTATCAATACAACGCGAACACTGCGGCGGGTTACTCCGGGCCAGCCTTCGGTCTGCCGAGCTATATCGGCAACTCACTCAACAGCGGCGAGGCGCTCACCGCACTCGGTGCGGTGTTGGGCGGCACGCTCGCGGGACTGAACATGGCTGCGCTCAATGGCACGGATCGCGTCCAGCAAAGCGAGGTGTTCTATTGCGTCGCCAACGGACACGGGTTGGTGTTGAACAACCTTAACTCGCAGGGCTCGGGTTCGGCCTGGTACGACATCTACCCGAGCATCCTGTTTTATGAAATCGGTTCGCGCTATCCGGGTCGCGTTTCATTCCAAACGAAGATGACTGCCATCGCGAACAGTTGGCTCACAGCGTTGCCGGTGTTGAGCAACAATTGGGAGCACTCCGGCTTTAACTTCACGACGATGACGCCGACAGATTACGCCTGGGATGAACCGGACATGGCCATCGGCATCGCATGGCTCGAATACATGGCTTACGTGCAATTCCACAACCCGAACCATCTCGCCGCCGCCGACACGTGCATGACGCAGATGAACAATCGCACCGCCAATCCATTCTACGAGGTGCTGGGATTTTACGGCCCGCTGCTGGCCGCCCGCATGAACGCGGAGTTGGGTCGCAACTACTCCACGAGCAAGCATCTCAACTGGATTTTCGCCCCCACCTCCGATGCCCGGCCCGGCTGGGGTTGCGAGAGCGGACGCTGGGGCAACTACGACGCCTACGGCCTGATGGGCAGCACCACGGATTCGAGCGGCTACGCCTTTTCGATGAACTCGTACGTCGCCCCCGGCATCATCGCACCTCTGGTTCGTTACGAACCGCAGTATGCGCGGTTGCTGGGACGTTGGTTATTGCATGTCGCCGCCAACGCAAACCTGTTTTACCCAAGCACCCTTCCGACGAACCTGCAATCGAGTGCGACGTGGGTGCAGCAGACCGGCGTGCAAAGCATCTCTTACGAAGGTGTGCGCCGCCTCGGCCCCACGACGCCTTACGCGACCGGCGACGCCACCGCGCCGATTCAGGATGTGAATCCCTACGGCGCGTGGGGCAGCGGTTACCTGGCGGCGTTGTTTCAAACGTCGAACGTGCCGGGCATCCTCCAGATTGATTGCGTCGCCACCGAAGCGTTCCCGCCCGCGACCTGGCCCACGTATCTCTATTACAACCCGCACGCAAACGTGTCGCAGATCAACGTGAGCGTTGGGCCGGGCGTGAAGCATCTTTACAATCTTGTCACCGGCGCATTCCTGGCCACCAATGTGTCAGGAACGGCGACACTCACGCTGGCGCCGGATTCAGCGATCGTTCTGGTTCTGTGTCCGCCCACCAATGCCATCAGTCAGTCAGGCCAGAGACTCTTGGTCGGTGGTGTCGTCATTGACTACTGGAACGGCACGCGGGACACCGACAGCGACGGTCTGCCGGACTGGTGGGAAAGCCGCTACTTTGCCAGCAGCACCAATGCGTTGCCCCAGTCGCCCGCGGCCAATCAATTCAGCAACCTGCAAAGCTACTGGCTGGGGTTGGATCCGACCAATCCCAATTCCACATTCCGCGAGCAAGCCAGCCGCCAATCCGGTACGGGTTACCCGCAGATCAGTTGGTCGTCAGTCGGCGGAAAGCGCTACTCTGTGGAATATGCCAATGGCCTCACAGCCTCCGGCACAAATTTCATTCAAGCATTGATGGTAACGGAAACGAACGTGCCAGCGGGTGTGGAGAGTACGGAAACTTTTGTGGACGACTACACGCTGACCGGTGGTGCTCCCGCTGCAAACAGCCGGTTTTACCGCGTAAAGCTGGTGAGTCCGTGAATCAGCGATTATTGGCAAGCGTTCATTATCCTTGCTCTTCTCAAGCAAAGGTTGACAGTCACAGCGTGACGAATTCCCGCCGCACCGGTGACTGAGTTGATCTGAAACTCGACTACTGTGCGTGGCCCAATGATAAATGATTTTCTGGCCGCAACCCACCGTAGCTGGTGGTGAACTGCGATTTGCGGCGACTTGCAGACGGACAAGTTGCAATGGGCTTGGGGTTGTCGGTTACTGGCTGGTTGTCGCGGGTTTGGTTGCAGGGGCGACCGGAACCATGTTGTCACAAGACTCCCCGTCGTCGGTGGCGATTATCGAGGTCCAGGTGGATGGACGGCCGCAAAAATTCTCGACCGAGGCAACGACTCGATCTGCTGTTCCGGGCGAAGTTACTTCAGGCGATGGCGCGAAATCAGAGCCCCTCCGCATCTCTGCCCAAGCACAGCGGTTGGACTTTAGATTCGGCCCCGACCAGAGTTCGTCGAATCCGCCAGTGCGCTTTCGTTACCGCTTGGAAGGGGTTGATGAGGATTGGCGGGAGGCCGGGGGTGAGATGCGGATGACGGTCAAATTTCTCGACTCGGCAAACAATATCGTCGGTGCGACCGATTTCGTGGCGCGAGGCCAGACTCTTGGGTGGGCCGGCAATGTGGGCCAGTCCCGATTTGTCCCGCATCGTGAACAAGTCACAGTGCCGCCACGCGCGGTCGGGGTGCAGATGGAATTGTTCTCCGGAGGTGACGAGCAAACCACCGGGATCATGGTGATAGATGAACTGACAGTTTCTCATGGATTGAACACCAACGCTCCGAACGAAATCCATTTGTTCAGTTCACGTCAGGTTGATGGCAAAGACCTCGATCACCCGCTGGGAGTACCCCAACATTGGATGCGCGACGGATCAAAGCCCACCATCGCCCAGGTGCTCAAGCTGGAGACGCAAGAACCCCGGCATGTATTGGCGGTCGTGGACACGGATTCCAAAAGATGGGGTGCTTGGCGGACTGGAGAGGATGCAATAGTACCGGTGAGTCCGGGCGAAGTGCTCGAATTGCGCTGGAACGAAATGTACAGCATCGGCTGGGGTGGCAGCCGCGAGGCGAGTTACACGTATCTGCCTCCGGGTGAATATCGTTTCCGGGTCCAATCGGTGACAGAAACCGGCGAAGGGACTGGAGAAATGACTTCGCTGGCGATCACCGTGACCCCACGCTTCTGGAAAACGCGTTGGTTTCTAGGTGGAATTCTGGTGGTTGCAGTCGGAGCACTGTTGGCAGGCGTGCGCTATCTGACATGGCGCAAGGTGCAATCGCGGCTTCAAGTATTGGAGCGCCAGCGCGCGATCGAGCGGGAGCGGGCGCGTATCGCTCGCGATTTGCATGACGATCTTGGAGCCAGTCTGACTCAAATCGCCCTGCTCAGTGAACTGGCCAATGCCGACCTCGCCCAACCGGAACTGGCGCGGACTCATCTGAACCAGATTTTCGCGACCGCTGGCGGACTGGCGCGGCAGTTGAATGAAATCGTGTGGGCGGTCAATCCTGCGAACGACACGCTGGAGCAATTCACCAGTTATATTTGCAAGTTTGCGCAGCACTATTTGAGTCTTGTCGGGATCCGCTGCCGGCTGGATTTCCCGGATTTCGTGCCGAACTATCCGTTGCCGGCACCCGAACGGCATAATCTGTTTTTGGCGACCAAGGAAGCGCTCCACAACATCGTCAAGCATGCGCAAGCCGGCCAGGTGTGGCTTCGCCTGAAACTCGACGCAGACGTGTTGACGCTGCTCATCGAGGACGATGGCAAAGGCTGTGATGCCGAAGCCACCCCGGTGACGATTCCCAACGTGGCAGGTGATGGCTTGTTCAACATGCAGAAGAGAATGGAGCAGATTGGCGGACGTTTCACGAAACAGAACCGATCTGGTGGCGGGACAACTGTGCGGCTGGTATTGCCGCTTCCCAAACATGCGATCGAAACTTATGTCAAAAACTGAAGACGGATTGATTACGGTTGCAGTAGTTGAAGACGATGCCGAGGTGCGGCGTAGTCTTGTGGGAATCTTGAAGCGCGGCACGGGCGTCATTTGCGTTGGCGATTACGGCAACGCTGAGGATGCGTTGCGCGAAATTCCTTTGGTGCAGCCGAAGGTGGCATTGATGGACATCAATCTGCCCGGGATGGACGGCGTTCATTGTGTGAGGAGACTGAGCGAGTTGTCGCCCAAGACACAGGTGCTCATGCTCACCGTCTTCGACAATACGGACGCCATCTTCAACTCGTTGGCGGCCGGGGCCAGTGGTTATCTGCTCAAGCCGATCAGTGCGGCGCAACTGCTCTCGGCGGTCCACGACGTGTATGCCGGCGGAGCCCCAATGACGAGCGACATCGCGCGTAAGGTGGTGCAAACTTTCAAACAGCCCGTGCCCACCAGCGGCGAAGCCGAGAACCTTACTCCCCGCGAGCAGGAGGTGATTGATTTCCTTGCCAAGGGTTATCTTTACAAGGAAATCGCCGAGCAATTAAAAATCAGCTACGGAACGGTTCATACGTACGTCGAGCGCATTTTCAAAAAGTTGCATGTCCGCTCTCGCGCGCAAGCGGTGGCAAAATACCTCGGCGCTTGAACCCGAAGCATCAAGTTACTCCTGTCCAATAAAGGCACGACGGCGCCGCACTCCCTTCCGCGAGAACTGGTTTAGCTCTTTGCGAACGGCGGCATTTTTCAGAGGAGTGGTCGCCTCTTTCAAAATTAATGTATTTGATCTTGAACGCTAATTCGACGTTGACAACCTGTGATATGCGGCGCCTAATCGCGCGAGTTCATTAAGTTTGGATTCGTATTTCCGTTTGTGCCAATTAATTGCCGGTGAAAGTCAAACAAGATACCAGCCGTAACCGTTTCAGCTTGGAGGCGCTTGAGCCGCGCGTCATGTTGTCGGCGGATGCTGTCTTGATCGCGGGTTGCGCAGCTCAGAAGCTGGATTCTCCCATCACTGCTGTCGCAGAAACGGCATCCGCTCCGGTTTCCCAAGCAGAGGCGCAGATTGCCTATCAGCCGACAGATTTGGTCAACGATTTGTTTGCAGGAATGGTCGTGGAAGCGCTGCCGGTTTCGATTGAAAACACTGCCAGCATTTCAGCTGATTCGGTTGCTCCAACCAGTGTCGCTCCAGTCTCTGATTCCACCGCGGGCGCAACAGCGGTTGACCCAACTACCAGCTCGAAAGTAACGACAAGTGTCGCTGCGACGCAGGGTGGTAATAGCCAGACAAATCCCACAACGCCTTCCGTGACTGGCTCGAATTCCGCGATTACATCTGGTGGCAATGCGCTTTCCGATCAGTTGGTCACGACGCTGAATGCTGCGAACGGACCTCCGGCTGGGACAACTTCCAGCGCCGATCCTGCTTCTGAATTCGTTGATCCGGATTTTCTGGCTGGACCGAAGTCCGCCTTGCTCAACGGACTGACAGCGCTTGGTAATTGGGCCAACACGTTGGATACCTACTCCAAGCTTGCGGCCAATCTACCTATCATTGGCGGCAATATCGGCTCCCTTCTCGACATCGGCGCGATTCTGCTGACGCGCTTCCGTGATCCGATTCAAGCCTACTTTACTGGTGACTCAACACCCACGACTGACGAACTCAATGTCATCATCGAGAACCTGGACTTTAGTGGGGGCGGTCTGGTCATCACTTCCACGCTTACGGGAGGCGGTCTTACTGGCAGCGATTTCAGGTTCAACGTCAATTTTTTGGCGACGCGCACCATCAGCGGTCTGCCCATCAGCTTCACCAACGCGAGTGGTTTGGATGCGGCGGTCAAAGTGTCCGGCGGCGCTCAGGTGTCTGCCACCACCACGCTCACTCTGAACTTCGGGTTCGGCCTCCGCAATCTCGTTGAAACATCCCCCGGCAACAACCAATGGGATCTCTCGCTCCCCGCTGACCAGTCATTTTTCATAGCCCCCTCCAGCTTTACGGCGACGGCGGCGGTTCACGCCACGGGGATGAACTACAACGTCCGCGTCGGATTCATGGATGTCAGCGTCACCGGTGGCACGGCGGACATGGATGGCAACGCGGGCATTTCCCTCAACGACCCGAATTCGGACGGCAAGATCACCCAAGCTGAGTTCAGCGGCACGGCTTTGGCCACTCTGGTGTCCACCACGCTGACGGGTTCGGCAAGTGCCAGCCTGCCCATCACCAACTCGCTCTTCGCCGGCACTCAGACGCTCAACTTGAACTGGGCTGACGTGAACGCCCCGACCGCACTCACGAGCAACATTGCGTCGCTCCTCAACTACAATCAGTTTTCCACCCTCACCCCCGCCACCCTCACCGGCGGCTTCACCAACTTTGCCAACTGGACGGACGCGCTGAACAATGGATCGAGCGACGCGAACCTGTTTGCGGGTTCGCTCCCGATCATCGGTGGCCAGCTCAAGACCGTCGTGGACATCAAGAATCTCCTGCTGTCGCGGCTGGTCACGCAGGTCGGCAGCTTT
>JABFSR010000087.1 GCA_013140495.1 Verrucomicrobiota bacterium | reverse complement strand
CTGGCGTGGGAACGTTTGAGTTTGTGTTTGGCACGAGTGTCATTCCGAAGATAAGAGACAGAAGTCGTTAAAAGGAGCCAGCTTATACTTCGGAAATCTCTAACCTCTTATCCTGACGCCCATGCGCTCCGCCGGCAACGTGGGCATCGGGAGTACGAGTCAGTCTGAAAGCTACAAGCTATTCGTTAGGGGTCCCAGTGTGGGCACGGCAGCAGGAGTCTTAAAGCTAGGCACTACCGGCGTCGCCCAGGGTGAACGCAGCTCAATGAGTTTGTATTCCACCTTCCAAGGCACGGGGGATAATACCCCACGCCGGACGGCTGATATTATCGCGGGCTTCAGCACACTCTCCTGGGGCACGGAATATCTTTCGTTGAATGTTGGCAACAATGGCGCGCTGAATGATGGTCAAGCGGTGGTGACTTCCGAAAAGGTTCGGATTCAAGGCACCGGCAACGTCGGCATCGGCACGACCACGCCGGCCACCAAGCTGGAGGTCGCGGGCACAGGCGATGTAGAAATTGGGATCCGCAGCACCGATGCTGGCGGGCGGCTGTGGACGATCCAAAGCAGTGGAAATGCTTTTGGCAGCCCCGGAACACTTCAAATGGTTGATCGCACGGCTGGAGCCTCCCGCCTGAGCATCGACCCGACTGGCAACGTCGGCATCGGCACGGCCACGCCGGCCACCAGGTTGCATGTTGTGTCACCAGCGGTTAAAACCACCGGAGGGGATACGCGAGCGTTCGCCATACTTTCCGACGATCCGATCGGTGCTGTAGGAAGCCCGAATAACCCCTTCGGTTTGGACATTCGGCTGATCGGTGCGGCCGCGCTCGCTAATCGAGCAGTCTTTGTCCAGTCAACCGATTTTAATACTGCCGATGGTGGAAACATCCTCTTACAACCTCAAGGCGGCAACGTCGGCATCGGCACGACCACGCCGACCACCAAGCTGGAGGTTGCGGGCACGGTCAAGGCCACGGCCTTCGTCGGCGATGGCTCGCAATTGACGGGCATCGCCACCGCCACGCCTCCGCCCGGCATGGTGTTGATTCCGGCGGGCAACTTCACGATGGGGAACTCGATTGGCGACGGCGACTTCAGTGACGCCACGCCGATCAGCACGACGGTGTCGGCGTTTTACATGGACGTGAATGAGGTGAGCTGGAGCCAATGGCAGTCGGTCTATTATTGGGCCACGAACCATGGCTACGGCTTCGTGAATGCCGGTGCGGGCAAAGCAGCGAATCATCCGGTGCAGACGCTGAACTGGTATGACTGTGTGAAGTGGAGCAATGCACGGTCGGAGCAGGCGGGGAAGACGCCGGTGTATTACATGGATGCGGCATTGACGGTGGTGTATAAAACCGGGGAGGTGACGGTTTATGCGAACTGGGGGGCCCAGGGTTATCGATTGCCGACGGAAGCGGAGTGGGAGAAGGCGGCACGGGGCGGGTTGAGCGGGCAACGGTTTCCGTGGGGCAACGTGATCAATCAGAACCTGGCCAACTACTATGGAGACACCGCCAGCTACAGCTATGATTTGGGACCGAATGGGTACAACCCGATTGGGAACTACCCCACGACCACACCTGGCACGAGTCAGGTGGGATCCTTTGCGGCGAACGGGTATGGACTTAACGACATGGCTGGGAATGTAGATGAGTGGTGTTGGGATTGGTATCCATACCCAACATTTACGCCGTATGCCGGGGGCACGGATCCACACGGACCTGTCGGGCCGTTGAGCTACCGTGTGTTGCGCGGCGGCTATTGGAACGCCTACGCCGCCGTCTCGCGGTGCGCCTTTCGCGGCTACAACGCCCCGAACGTTGCCTCCTACAGCGTTGGGTTCCGTTGTGTGAGGGGGCTTTAGTTTCTGCTCTTTTACTCTTTAACCCTTTTGAAAGCCCGCGCAGCGGTCGCGATATTTTTACGGAGCGCCGGCTTGCCGCCGGCTTAACGCATGAAAAGTCCAGCGATGTCCGAGCCGAAAGAACCCATGAACCCGCGGCGCAGTGCGAGCGCCCAAAGCCGGTCACCGACCGGCGCTCCGGGAGCGAGAATTAGAATGGCGGAAGGCGACCTGAAATGAAAACCGAAACCAAAAGCCAGCAGTCGGAAGCCAGCGGCCAGCGTCCGGCGGCGCGCAGCGTCTTGGAGTGCGGTGGCAAGCGCAGCGCGACACCGCTTTCGCACGCAGGATGGTTTTCGAATCGTCGTCAGCCAGCATCCGCTCGAAAGCTCCGTCGGCGCTGCGCCAGTCTGGCAACGCCCGCCCTCACCCTCACCCTCTCCCCCGGGGAGAGGGAACAGCGGGCGGATGCCTCCAGTTTTACGAACGCGCATCCGGCAGATTCCGACTCTCGATCTGCGGAGAGACGGCGGATGATTCTCCCTCTCCTGGGGGAGAGGGCCGGGGTGAGGGCGAGCGTAGGTCTAATCTCACTGCTCCTGTTTTCTGCCGCGCTCGTTCACGCTCAATCTTACTCCGTTGATTGGTTCACCATTGCCGGCGGCGGCGGCACGAGTACCAACGGCCAATACTCCGTGAGCGGCACCATCGGCCAGCCGGACGCGGGCGGGCCAATGACCAACAGCCAGTATTCCGTCACCGGCGGTTTCTGGGCCTTGCCCACCGCCGTGCAAGTCACCGGCGCGCCCACGCTGACGATTGTTCCCGCCACGCCCGGCAATGCCACCCTCTCGTGGTCGCCCAGCACGCCGGGCTTCGTGTTGCAACAGACGTGGAGTCTTTCGCCCGCCAACTGGACGAATTCCCCGAGCGGCGCCACGAATCCCATCACCGTCCCCGCAAAATTCTATCGCCTGTTCAAACCGTAGCGGTCGGAGTGCGCCCGTCCCCGGGCGCAGCAATGCAGTCACGCTTGGAGGTTTGGGAAGTTCGAGAGGCTTTCGTACGTTCCACCTTGCTGTGGCCGGAGACGGCTACACTCCGGAAACAGCCGTGCCAAACACTCGCAACGTCGTGTCCAATTAGTTTTGAAAGCGGCTCAAATTGAGAGTCAAAATCCAAGTTGGCGAAAGCGGGGCGGGGCTGTTATCGTTCGGCCATGAGCACGGCACTAGAAATTGAAGCAGCGATCCAGTCGCTCTCTCCTCAAGAACGCAAGAAGCTGGTGCGTGATCTCCCAGCTTTGCTGCCTGAACTGGAAGGTGACGAGGCGTGGGAGCAAATCATTGAGGACGCTCGTCCGCGTCCGGGTTTGTCAAAGCGGTTCGACGCAATCGAGGCTGAATTCAAGAAGCAGCCGGAATCTTTCGCGGAAATTCGCGACGCGGATTTCGACCGCAAGAAATGAAATCCACGGGCACGGCCCAGTTCTGGCGACTTTATCGCGAGCTTCCTCCTGAAATCCAACTGGCGGTGCGGCGAGGTTAAAAACGGTTTCAAGAAAACCCTGCACACCCAAGTTTGCGACTGGAACGGTTACGCTCGGATCCGCGTGGCTGGTCTGTTCGGGTGACCAGAAATTACCGCGCCGTGGCACTGCGACTCCCCGACGATGTGTGGATTTGGGACTGAATTGGCGACCATGCCAGTTTCGATCATGAGTACCCGCATTGATGGTTTATGCGTGTCCGTCCTGGCTTCGCCACCGAATTTATGCCGTCGGCGCAATTACGATTTCAATCCCCTTGGCGCGAAGTTGTCCGACCAGTTCCGCCGGAGCTTCGCTATCCGTGACGATGGTGTGGACTTTCGAGAGGTCGCAAAGTTGCGAGACGGAGCGGCGGCCAAACTTCGTGTGGTCGAGGCAGAAGATGACTTTCGCGGCGGCGCGCATCATGGCGAGTTGGATGTCAATCAACAGGCCGTGCGAATTGGTGATGCCGTCCATCGTGATGCCGCCGGAACTCATCACGGCGACGTCGGCGTGGATTTTCGAGAATGCTTCGACTGCAAGTGGGCCGACGAGCACGCCGAGGCGCGGATAAATCACCCCGCCGCTCAAGACGAGTTCCACTTTGCCGGCGGAGGAATAGAGATTCGCGACGGGCAGGGAATTGGTCACGATCTGCGGTGACTTGTCTTCGAGATATTTCGCGACGTGGAAGGTCGTCGTACCCGCATCAATGATCACGCTTTGATTCGGCTTGATGAGTTCGGCGCAGGCGCGACCGATGGCTTCCTTGGAATCGAGTTGATGCGTGTCGCGCGCGGAGAAGGTGAACTCGTCGGACTTTGGAGCAATGAGGCGCGCGCCGCCGTGGGTACGCTTCAAGTTTCCGGCAGCTTCCAGCACAGTGAGATCGCGGCGAACCGTGGACACAGACGACCCAACGTGCTTGGCCAAGTCTTCAAGCGACGCAAATTCAACCTGTTGGAGATAGGCTTCCAACCGGTGTTTTCGCTCTTCTGCCGTCATTCGAGCAACAATGTGATAGATGTTGGAAGATATTGCAAGATATTTGTTGACGGATGGCGTTAATCAGTCAAATCTTGTCGCGTTATGGCAATAGCTGCATCCGCTCCGCACAGAGCCGTCGTCGAACACATGGTTCGGCAAGCGGTGTATTCGCGCCTCGGCAAACCGCTGCCTCGCGCGGCGTCCGCGCCGAATCCGTTGGTCGTGAACATCAGCGCGCGCCATTGCCATCTCACGCCGGAAGCGGTCGAAGCGCTCTTTGGCAAAGGTCATCAACTCACGGTTCACAAGTGGCTGTATCAGGAAGGGCAGTTTGCTGCGAAGGAGACCGTGACGCTCATCGGCCCGCGCAGTCGCGTGATTTCAAATCTGCGCATTCTCGGCCCGTGCCGGAGTCTGAATCAGGTTGAGCTCGCTTACACGGACGCCATCGCGCTTGGTTTCGATATTCCGCTTCGCGCGTCCGGCGACATCAAAGGCACGCCCGGCGCGATGCTCATGGGTCCGAACGGATTTTTTGAAATGCCCGATGGCGTGATCCGTGCGTTGCGTCACGCGCACTTGAGTCCGACCGACGCGGACTTCTACGGCGTGAAGCACGGCGACATGATGAAGCTCAAGATTGGCGGCGATTGCGGCATCACGCTCGACAAGATGCTGGCCCGCGTGGACAAGAGTTTCAAACTGGAGGTCCACATTGATACCGACGAAGGCAACGCGTGCAACTTGCAGCCCGATACGTCGGTCGAGCTAATTAAGTAACCACGAATGAACACGAATAGACACCAATGTGGGAAGGGGCTTACGCGAATTTCGCTAATTACCGCGAATTCAGTTTCCATTCGCGAAAATTCGCGCAATTCGCGTCAAACGATTTTTCATCCGTGTTTATCTGTGTCCATCCGTGGTTCAAATTCTTTAACCGTCAATTAACACCCAAACAGGAGAAAACAAATGAGTGAAGCATTAGGAATGATCGAAACCAAAGGCTACATCGGCAGCGTGGAAGCCAGTGATGCCATGGTCAAAGCGGCCAACGTCAAGTTGGTCAAAACTATCCCCATCGGCGGCGGTCTCATCACCGTGCTGGCCCAGGGCGATGTCGGCAGCGTGAAAGCCGCCGTGGACGCCGGCTCGAAAGCCGCGGCCAAAGTCGGCGAACTCGTCAGTTCGCATATCATCGCGCGTCCGCACGAAGACTTGCTGAAAGCCTTCGGTGTCACCGCCGCCGCGAAATAACTCCATCAACTATCAACCAATAACTATCAACTATTTATGGCTCAACAAGCAGTTGGAATGATTGAATGCAAAGGTCTTTGCGCGCTCATGGAAGCGTGCGATGCCGCGCTCAAAGCCGCGAATGTCACGATGACCGGCTGGGAAAAAATCGGCAGCGGTTACGTCACTGGATTCTTCCGGGGCGATGTCGCCGCCGTCAAAGCCGCCACCGATGCCGGGGCCGCCGCCGCCGCGCAAGTCGGCTCGGTGGTCGCCGTCCAAGTGATCCCGCGTCCGCACGACGATCTGGGAATTCTGGGCAAGTGGCTGCAATGAGAAAGCAGTTAGAAGCGAGAAGATAGAAGTTAGAATTTGTTCTAGCTGCTAGCTTCTAACTCCTAGCTCCTCCCAATGAAAATTCTCGTCGCCAATATCGGCTCGACCTCGCTCAAGTGGCGCTTGTTCGACTTCTCGAACAACGCCGAGCGCCTTTTGCACAAAGGCGGCTTCGAGCGCGTGGCTGATTATCCGAAGGCGATCGAGGATTGCCTCGCGCAACTCAAAGACGCCGGCGCGCTTGCCAATGAAAGCGAACTTGCGGCGGTCGGTTTCAAAACCGTGATTGCCAAAGACGTCACCGGTTGCGTGCGACTCGATGAACGCGTGCTCGGCGCGATGGAGGCCTACAACGGCCTCGCGCCCGCGCACAATCCACCCTACATCACCGGCATTCGCCTGTTTGGGAAACGCATGCCCGGTGTGCCGTTGGTGGGGTTGTTCGAGACCGCATTCTATCAGTTCGCGCCCGAAGCGATGATGCGTTACGCCGTGCCGGATGCGTGGCGCGACATCGGCATCCGCCGCTGGGGCTTTCATGGCGCGAGTCACAAGTTCATCGCCGAACGCTCGGCGGAATTGCTCGGCCGCAACGACGTTGCTGAGCGCGTCCGCAAACTCTACGTGGATGGCGGCAAAACTTCCGTGAACGGGACGTCGCTTCGCGTGATCTCCTGTCACCTCGGCGGCAGTTCGAGCGTGACGGGCATCAATAGCGGCGTCGCCATCGGTACGAGCATGGGCATGAGTCCGCAATCCGGTCTGCCGCAGAACAATCGCGTGGGCGATCTCGATGCCGAAGCGATTCCGTATGCGGTGAAAACTCTCGGCATCACGAACGAAGAAGCGCAACGCCAGCTCACGAAGGAATCAGGGCTGAAAGGAATTAGCGGCGTATCCAACGACATCCGCGACGTTCACAAGGCTGTGGCTGACGGGAATGCGAAGGCGAAACTCGCGCTTGATGTTTACGTTGCCAGCGCGCGCCATTGGATCGGTAGTTACTTCTTTGAAATGGGCGGTGCGGACGCAATCGTGTTCACTGCCGGCATCGGCGAAAATGATTTTGCCATCCGCAGCGGCATCTGCGCCGGACTCGAAGGCCTCGGCATCGAATTGGATGCCGCACTCAATGCCAGCACCCGCGCCACGGAAACCGTCCTCAGCAAACCGAGTTCTCGCGTGAAGCTCCTGGTGATTCCGACGAACGAAGAACTCGTCGTCGCGCGCGAGACGAAAAGACTTTTGGAAAGTTCCCGAAACTAAATTTCTCACTTAACCATCAACCGAAAATAAAACTATGGCTCAAGCAATTGGAATGATCGAAACGCGCGGACTCGTCGCCCTCGTCGAGGGGACGGACGCCATGCTCAAGGCCGCGAACGTGGAACTCGTCGGCCCGATGACTCAGGTCGGCAACGCCCTCGTCACCGCGGTGGTCGTCGGCGACGTCGCCGCAGTCAAAGCCGCCACCGACGCTGGCGCGCAGGCCATCAAAGCCATCAAAGGCGAAGTGGTCAGCGTTCACGTCATCGCCCGTCCGCACGCGGATGTGGAGGCAGTGTTGCCGAAGAAAAAGTAGTTGGAAGCTAGAAGCTAGGAGTTAGGAGCGCGGCGAAGTTCGCGTCCGACTCTTGGTAATTCTAGCTCCTAACTTCTAACTCCTAACTACTATGTTTCTCGCCAAAGTCGAAGGCTCGGTGGTCGCCACGAAGAAAGACCCGTCCATGAGTGGGCGCAAGATGCTGTTGCTCCGCCCGCAACTCGTGGACGAAAAAGACCCCACGAAGTTCCGCCCCGGCGCGAACACCATCGTGGCCGTGGACTGTCTCGGCGCGGGCATCGGCGAGATGGTGTTGTTCTGCCAAGGCAGCAGTGCCCGCCTCGCACCCGGCATGAAGGACGCGCCCGTGGACGCCGTCATCATCGGCATCGTGGATGTCGTGGACGTGTTGGGAAAACAAATCTACAGCGGTAAGACCTGATCTCAAACTGTGAGCGAACTGCAACCAGAACGTCGCATCGCGCTGTTTCAAAAGCGCGAAGTCCGGCGAACCATTCACAACAATGAATGGTGGTTCGTCGTTGAAGATGTTGTGTTGGTGCTCACAGATTCGCGCGATCCAAAGCAATACATCCAGCGCATGAAGCTGCGTGATCCGGAGTTAGCCAAAGGGTACGTACAATTTGTACATACCCTTCCAGTGGCCACCGAGGGCGGTGTGCAGCCAATGCTTTGTTCAAATGCCGAAGGCTTGTTCCGCATCATTCAATCTGTTCCCAGCCCCAAAGCCGAACCCTTCAAACGCTGGCTGGCAAAGGTAGGTTACGAGCGGATTCAGGAAATCGAAGACCCGGAGCTTGCCACCAAACGGACGCGCGCACTCTACAAGGCCAAGGGTTATTCGGACGACTGGATTGAAAAGCGGATGCGTTCCATCGCCATTCGCGACGAACTCACCGACGAGTGGAAGAAGCGTGGCGTGAAGGAGCAGCGCGAATACGCGATCCTTACGGCAGAAATTTCCAAAGCCACTTTTGGTCTGACCCCGACGCAATACTCGGAGTTCAAGCGACTCAAGCGCGAGAATCTCCGTGACCACATGACGGACCTTGAACTTATCTTCTCGATGTTGGGCGAGGCGGCGACGACTGAGATCGCGCGCAACCGGGAGGCGCAAGGGTTTCCGCAAAATCAAGTGGCGGCGAAAAATGGCGGCAGAGTCGCGGGCAATGCGCGCCGTGAACTGGAGAAGCAGAGTGGGAGGAAAGTCGTCACGAACGAGAATTATCTCGCGTTGACGCAGTCCGTGAAGAAGGCAAAGTGGCTGAAATCCTAAAACATATTTTTCTATGAGCGCAGTGAATGAAACTTTGATCCGTGATGTGGTGGCCGAAGTGCTGGGCCGCATCGGTGGCGCAACGACAACCGTCACAACTTCCGCTCCAGCCGCGCCTGCTCCGGTGGCGAAGAGTGACTCCTGTGGTTGTGGCACGAAGAAAGCCACGTCCGCTCCAGCTTTGCGCGGCAAGTATGGCGTGTTCGCCACGGCGGATGAAGCTTGTGCGGCGGCGCAGGAAGCGTTTCTGCAACTCCAACAAAAGGGCGTCGCCGCCCGTCGCAAGATCGAAGAGATCGTCAAGGCGCTGGCGGAGAAAAACGCCGAGCCGTGGGGCAAGATTGAATTTGAAGAGACGAAGATCGGCAGCCTGCCGCACAAGATCGCCAAGCTCGGCCTGATCAAACTCGTGCCCGGCGTGGATTGGTTGCGCCCAGATGCGATGAGCGGCGATCACGGCATCACGCTGGAGGAATACACGCCGTTCGGCGTCGTTGGTGCGATCACGCCCAGCACGCACTCGATCCCCACATTGAGTGGCAACATTGTCAACATCTGCGCGGCGGGAAACTCCGTCGTGTTCAACGCGCATCCGAGTGCGGCGAAATGCGCAGCGCTCGCCGTGCGCGCTTACAACGAGGCGATTTATCGCGAGACTGGCATCGAGAACATCGCGTGCATCATCGAGAAGCCGACGCTCGATTCTTTCAACGCACTCTGCAAAAACGACAACACCCGCCTGCTGCTTGTCACCGGCGGACCGATGGTCGTCAAGGCGGCGATGCAAACCGGCAAGCGCGCCATCTGCGCCGGTCCGGGTAATCCGCCCGTGTTCGTGGACGACACTTGCTGCACGACGCGTGCGGCCAAAGCGATCATTTCCGGCGCGGCGTTTGACAACAATCTGTTGTGCATCGGCGAAAAACAGGTTTTCGTGCTGGATCATGTTGCGGATAAGTTGATGCAGCGCATGTCCGAGAATGGCGCGGTGAAGTTGAATGCCGCACAGTTGGAGAAACTCACTAAGGCGGCGTTCACTTTCAAGGAAGGGCAGGGCGGCGGTTGCGCTCATGCCAGCGTGAACAAGGAACTCATCGGCAAAGACGCCAGCGTGCTGGCTCAGGCCGCAGGAGTGAATGTGCCCGCCGACACGCAGCTTTTGTTTGCCGAGACGGATGTGAATCATCCGTTCGTGCAGGAAGAACAGATGATGCCGATGCTGCCCATCGTGCGCGTGAAGAGTGTCGAGGAAGGCATCGCGCTGTCGTTGCAATCCGAGCATGGCTATAAACACACGGCCATCATTCACTCGCATGACGTGGAAAACATCACCGCAATGGCGCGCGCGCTGGATACGACGTTGTTCGTGAAAAACGGGCCATCGCCTGCGGGTCTCGGTTTGGGTGGCGAAGGCTACCTGAGTTTTTCCATCGCCACGCCGACGGGCGAAGGCATCACGAATCCACGCACATTCACGCGCGTCCGTCGCTGCGTGATGGTAGATAACTTGAGGATATACTGAGGAGCTAGAAACTAGAAGTTAGGAACTAGAATGAAAACTCCGGCGCGAAGCTTCAAAGAATTGATCGTCTGGCAAAAGGCGCATCAGTTCGTGCTGGAGATTTATCGGTTCACGCGTGAGTTCCCGACGGATGAACGGTTCGGTCTGACTTCGCAGATTCGACGGGCTGTAGTTTCAGTTCCGGCGAACATTGCAGAAGGTTTTCCGAAGCGCGGGCCGAATGACAAGGTGCGGTTCTTCAACATCGCGCAAGGTTCGCTAGAGGAAGTGCATTACTATTTGATCCTCGCGAAGGATCTTGGTTATGGCAACTCAGACAAGTTGCTTGGTTTGTATGATGAAGTGGGGCGGTTGTTGAATGGCTACGCGTCGGCCATTCTAACTTCTCGCTCCTAGATTCTAACTCCTATGTTATTAGCTCGCGTCGAAGGCAACATCGTAGCGACTCGGAAACATCCGAGCCTTGATGGTTGGCGGCTCGTGATTTGTCAGCCCATCGGCGCGGACGGTCAGGCCGAGGGTGCGCCGCAGGTGGCGATTGATTCGCATGGCGCGGGCATGCATCAGCAAGTGGTGATTTCGTCGGACGGTAAAGCAGCGCGCAATGCAGTCGGTGACCAGAAGAGTCCGGTGCGCTGGTTGGTCATTGGTGTGGTGGATGAATCCGAGCCGGGGGTGAGAATATGAAACTCGGCACGGTGATCGGTCGCGTGACGTTGGCCAAGACGGTGAAGGCGCTCGAAGGTGGGCGATTTCTCGTGGTGAGCCCATTCAGTCGCGAGCAGTTTGCGGCTGGTCTCGATGCTCCCCGGAGCATGGGCACTGATCCAAGCCTGGTGGTTTACGATGCCATCGGCGGGGGCGTGGGCGACGTGATCGGATACGAGGAAGGCGCGGAAGCAGCGCAGCCATTTGAGATGCCGACACCCGTGGACGCGCTCAATGCGGCGCTCGTGGATGAAATGTTTTTCAACCCGTGGAAGGGATGAAGGCAGGAGATGGAAGATAGGAGCTAGAAGTTAGGACAAAAGTCCTGCTGGGAGTTGTTCTAACTTCAAGCTTCTAACTCCTAGATACTAATTTATGAAAAATGTCATCAGTTTGAAAGACCTGGAGCAGATGGTTCGCAATGGACAGAGCCTGAACAATCTGCCGGCGGATTCGATTATCACGCCGTCAGCGCGGGAGTTTCTCCAAGATCGGGAGATGAATCCGGGCGCGTCCGCTGCGGTTGCTACTGCCGCGCCGACTGGTAAACCAACTCCGCCGAGCAAGCCGTTGAACTCGAAATCGTCGAAGGCGGAGCTGGAGGCGTTTTTCGCTTCGCCCTACGCGCATAGTTTGAAGGAGCAGATTTGCGAGATGGGGCATCGTCTTTGGAAGCGCGCTTATGTGGATGGCAACGGTGGCAACATGGCAATTCGCGTCGGCGAAGACATCGCGATCTGTACGCCGACCTTGGTGAGCAAAGGTTCGCTCAAGCCGGAGGACATGTGCCTCGTGGATTTTGAGGGCAATCAGCTTTGCGGCACGAAGAAGCGCACGAGCGAAATTCTCATGCACTTGCAGATGATGAAGCGGCAGCCGAAAGCGGTGGCGACGTGTCATTGCCATCCACCTTATGCGACGGCATTCGCGGTCGTAGGTGAAGCGCCGCCGACGTGCATGTTGCCGGAGTATGAAGTGTTTTGTGCGGTCGGTGTTGCGCCGTATCGCACGCCGGGTTCAGCGGACATGGGAAAGCTCGTAGCGGAGTTGACCGATCAATACAACACCATCCTCATGGCGAATCACGGCGTGGTGACGTGGTCACACAACAACATTGAGGAAGCCTACTGGCGCATGGAGATCATCGAAGCCTACTGTCGCACGATTGTGGTGGCGGGCCAGCTCGGTAAGCCGATCAAGACCTTCACGGGTCCACAAATGAAGGATTTGTTGAACATCAAGCAGAGCCTCGGCTTTGTTGATCCTCGTTACAGTATGAAGGAATGCGAACTTTGCGACAGCGGTGAATGGCGTCCGGGCACGAGTTGCCAGGTGCAAGGGAATCCGGAGAACGCAGTCGGGTATGACGCCGAAGCGGAGAAGGCGGTGCAAGCGATTACTGATCAAATTCTGGCGCAGATGAAGGCGTGAAAAATACCCAAGGACCCAAATACCCAATGACCCAAGCCTTGGCAATTTCGCGGTTGTGGCCCTCCCGTTTGGGTGTTTGGGTAATCGGGTGTTTGGGTATTTCCTGTCTCCCATGAAATCCCTCGATCAAAAGCTCACCGAGATAAAAGCCAACCGCTCTTCGCGTGCATTCATTATTGCGGACGCAAAGGACGCGGACATGGCATTTGGCGTGCGGGCACCGGGGCCGCGCGGGTATCTGGCGAAACGTGGCGCCATGCCGGCGAAGTTTTCACCGGAAGTCTGGTCGCGCGAAGAGTTCGGCTATCGCAATCTGCCGGAGTTCCTCGACATCATCCGTGAGGTCACGCACCAAGGGCTTGTGGACATCATGTTGATGTCGGCGTACGTCACCGAACAACTCGCCATCAAGGAAGGGCTGTTCAAGAATTCGCACGTCACGCCCGCTGCGCGCGCGAACGACACGACGGACGTCTGGGCCGTGCGGCATGGTGCCTACACACGCGAACCATCGCAGCCGTTTCGGTCGGCGAGCATTGATCACATTCAGTGCGGCGAGATCGAGTGTGAACGCGATGGCAAAGGGAATTTCCCCGGCGCGAACCTTGGACTTTATTCCCTCACGTTCGTCAATGAACTGGATCAGGACCGTGAGGCGTTGCTTTGGTACAAGCAATTTCGAGAGGAGGCCGAACAGAAACAATTCCGACACTTCCTCGAAGTGTTCGATCCGAATGTGGACAGCGGCATCGCGCCGGAAAAGCTGGGCGAGTTTATTAACGACAATATTCTTCGAACGCTCGCGGGCGTGCCGGAGGCGGGGCGTCCGGTCTTCCTGAAGATCGTTTATCACGGGCCGAAGGCGATGGAGGAACTGGCGCAGTACGATCCGAATCTGGTCGTTGGCATTCTCGGTGGCAGTGCCGGCACGACTTATGACGCGTTTCGACTGATTCACGACGCGCAGAAGTACGGCGCGCGGGTGGCGCTGTTCGGTCGCAAGATCAACAACGCAGAGCATCAACTGGCATTCATCGAGATGCTGCGCTTGATCACGGATGGAAAGATTACTCCTGACGAGGCGGTGCGCGTTTATCATGGGGTGTTGCAGGGCAAAGGTATCAAGCCGCATCGTTCGCTTGAAGAGGACCTGAAGCTCACCGACCAGGCCATGAGCTACGATGGCAGTGCGGCTCGAAGGGCGACAGTTGAAGTGGGCGGTAGTCACGTAACCCGGACAAAGCAATCTGCCAATGCCGGACATGGCAAGCTTTCCGGCACGGTTCCGGATTTTGGTGCGATGACTTCCGAGCAGCGACTGGCTTACGATGCGGAACGATTGAAAAGAAAGTTTGGTTGAACCGCTGTGATTCGTCCGGTGCATTTGCAGTCCGCCCTCACCTGCTCGCAGAAATGAGTTTCGCGCCCTGGCGGTGCTGGCTAGGCTTGTCGCATGGAATTGCCTGCGCTCCAGCCGTCCACGCTCTATCTCGTCGCCACGCCAATAGGCAACCTGGAAGACATCACCTTGCGTGCTCTTCGTACCTTGCGCGAATGTGATGTGGTTGCAGCCGAGGACACGCGCCGGACCGGGCAGTTGCTAAAGCATTTCGAAATCTCCCGCCCGCTCCTGAGTTATTTCCAATTTAATGAAGCGAAGCGTAGCGAAGAAATCGTGGAGCGTTTGAAGCGTGGTGAAAAAGTTGCGCTCGTGACAGACGCGGGCAGTCCTGGCATCAGCGATCCTGGCGAACGTGTCGTGTGTGCGGCGATTGCCTCAGGGTTTCGAGTTGAGGCTGTGCCCGGTGCCTGTGCGCTTGTGGCCGGATTGACTGCGAGCGGTCTGGCTACAGATGAGTTTCACTTTGTCGGATTTCTTCCTCACAAATCTGGACAGCGCCGAAATCAGCTTGAATCCCTGAAGGCAGTGTCGGGCACGTTGGTGTTCTATGAGTCTCCATACCGCATTGAGAAGATTCTGAGTGAACTGAACGAAGTATTTCCAGATCGGATGGTTGTTCTCGCGCGGGAACTGACGAAAAAGTTCGAGGAGTTTCTTCGTGGAACCCCGGGGGAATTAATAGAGAAAACTAAAGGGCGTTCACTCAAGGGGGAATTCGTGGTGCTGGTGGGGGAAGTATCCGGGCGTTGAAGTGCGGCAAGTGGATGGTTTATTGATGAGCTTGACCGTTGTCCGTCTGCGCGAGGCCTTGCTCCCGATACGCATCGCATTTTCATTGAAAGTAACACCAAGTTAGGCTTGACTAAAGGCAGTTCCCTCGGGTGCATCCTGAAAAAATGTCACTCGGAAACTGTTTGTATGAACAAAAACCTGGTCTCGGCGGCAAGCCTGCTTTTTGCGGTTTGTATTCGCTCGCTGGCGATGACGCCGGATCAGTCGGTTTCGGCTCATTTAGCGGCTCTCGCCCGGCAAGGTATTCCGCAAGAATCGATCCTGGGTGCTGATGAGAATGGCGTGCCAAGAGTTTGCGGCACAGGGATTCAAAACGCCGCCAGCCTTGTTTCAGGAGGGACAAACTCGACTTCCAACCTGTTGCCCGCAGGCGTGCGCTCTTGGGAATTCATCCCAAACGTTATTCGCAACGATGGTGTAGAATGGTTCCGACTCGAAGTGGACGTCAATGGTCCGGCGACCAGTGTTCGATGGGGCTTACCTCCAAACTACCCCTCCTATGAGGGTTTATTTGGCAAGAGTTAAGTGAAGGGTTTCATTTTTTTCTTAAAAGCGGTTTTTGTTTTCCGGTTCGCGTCTTCGTCCGCAGTGGCGTTGGAGTTTGTCTCCAAGCTCGG
>JABFSR010000121.1 GCA_013140495.1 Verrucomicrobiota bacterium | reverse complement strand
TGCACCGATCTTTTCTGTCTGAACTGCTTTCAGGTCGCGTAGTTTGAGCAGGAGCTTGCTGATGTCGCCGAAGTCTGCAAGATAATCACCGCGTTCACGAACGCGCCAGAGATCATCCTTTTTGGCGAGGTTGAGCTCGTTGCCGTGTTGCTTGATTGCGATTTGGGTGACGTCATTGATTTGGAATGCGCCGAGCAGTTTTTGGCCGGTGGTTGCGCTGCCGCCCGACCACGAATCGCCGCGCTTATTGTAAATCATCAGCCCGGCGCCGCCAAGCAGCACCACCAACACCAACAAGATTCCGAATTGTTTGCTGTTCATAACTGAAATCCTTACCCGGAATACCGCGAACCTTGCGGCCTGAAATGCGTGACAACACGCGGAAATCCGCCAGCCGGACACCGGCGCTCCCCGGGTTACTTCGCCGCTGTCAGTTTACGTTTGTAAATTGCGAGCACGATCCCCGTGATACTCACCAACGCCGGCATCGCGAGAATGTTCCACCACGTCAACCGGGTCTTGAGCGAGTCCACCTCGCGCCGCAATTTCTTCTGTAATTCGCGCAGGGTTTTGCCAGTCTCGAGGCTTTCTTTTTCCAGCTTGGCGATCTCGGCCTGCTGTTCGGGGGAGATGATGAAGCGCTGGCTCTTGTCAGACTTCTGTGCCTGCATTTCATTGATCCGCTGCTGTGCTTCCTGCGACTTCTTTTGAAGATTGTCAATCTCACCCTGGAATTGTTTGCTCGCTTCGGCCTCCTTCTGCTTCACGATCTCGAAAGGACGGTTCATGAGCGCACGACTGCGGACGGCGATGAGGTTGTTGTCGCCGGACAATTGCTCGACGGCGTTCTGCACGAGGTTCAGGTTGGAGTTCAACTGCCGTCGCATGTTGCCGAACGGAGTCTGCATGTCCTGAACCGTGAAGTTGTCGTTCACCATGTCAGAGTCTCCGACGATTATCACGCTCGTCTCCATCTTCGATTCCTTGAGTGAATCGGGCGTTGCCGCCGGAGTGTTGGTCGAACCGTCGGCGGGTTTTTCCGCGACGGGTTTGCCAGCAGGGAATGCCGACTTGAATTTTCCTGTCAGCCGCAACGCAAGTGTTTGCTCCTTGCCTGACGGCTTGAAATCTTTCATCGCACTTTCGGGTGAAAGATTTGACAGGAAACCTTCAACGAGTGCCGAATCCGTCGTGCTTTTCAGCAGCACGGTTTGCTTGAGGCCGTCCGCAGGCGTTCCGCTGAAAACTCCGCCGGCAAAATACCAGACGTTGTCAATCTGGCCCGTGACGATGTCGTTGGTGTTGATGCCGCCGGGCGTGATAGAAAGCCAGGTCGGCCTCTGTGACGCAGGTGAGTTTCCGCCGCCAACTTCGAGTTGATAGTTCATGTCCGCGACGACCTTCGAGTTCTCGAATTGGATGCCCCAGGTCTTGAGCAATTTGTCGAGCGACGAACCGCCGCCGCCCATTTGTGCCATCATCTGGTTCTGACCACGCGGTTGATCCACGAGGGAGTTGGCGTCCAGGAACGCAATCATCTTTCCGCCGCGCATCAGGAATTGATCAATCGCGAACTGTGCCGCGTCGGAGATTTCCTTGGGATGAATCACCACAAGCACCTTCACGTCGTCGTCAATCTTCTCCGCCGTCATCTCGACGCGCTTCACGTTGAAGTCATTTTTCAATTCGTTGATGATGGCCCATGGCTCCTGACCGCGCTGTCCCATCTGCGCCATCATCGGATTCGACGGCATCCCGAACACGGGCAGCGCGCTCATCACGCCGACGACTGGTTTTTCCGGTGTGACGATCTTCGTGATGGCCCGGGACAGATCATATTCCAACTGGCGTTCGCGGTCTGGTGTGAGGAATGGAATTGATGTCTCGGTGCCAACAACGCTGACCGAAAGACCGAGGTAGAACTTTTCTCCATTCGGAAACGGCATTCCTTCGACCCCGTTGAGTCGCGCCTTGTCCTCGTCATCCGAGTCGGGCTTGGGATCAATCTTTTCGAGGATGATCTTGCCTTTGCTGGCGAGTTTGTATTCGGCAAGCAGGTCTTCAACCTTTGCTGCGTAGCCTTTGAAAAAAACCGCCTGAGGCGAAGACTCCGCGCTCTTCGAGAAGAAAAACCGGATTGTCACAGGCGTGTCGAGCTTGTTGAGAATGGCCTTGGTGCCGTCAGAAAGGGTGTAGGCCTGTTCCTTGGTGAGGTCCACGCGCGTGCGAGCAGCGCCGACGAGGATGTTAACCGCGACGAGAATTGCCGCCATCGCCGCCACGCCGCCTGCCGAATAAAGAAATGTCTGGAGAGATTTGTTTTGCATCGCGAAATCCTTTCTTAGCCCGCCCGATGACTCCTCAGAATCACTCCGGTGGTGAACAGTGAGAAGGCGATCACCGACAGGAAGAACAACACGTCGCGGGAATCGAGCACGCCTTTTTGGAATCCTTCAAAGTGGGTGACGACGCTGAAGGACGTCACGAAATCAACCACCTTCGGTCCTGCAAAACCCGAGATGAAATCAACCACCGGCTGAAATCCGGCGAGTATCAGGAACAGGCAGACGACCACCGAGATGATGAAGCTCACCACCTGCGTCCGGGTCATGGCAGAGGTCATGCAACTGATTGCCAGATACGCGCCGGCCATCAGCCAGCTTCCAATGTAGGAGGCGAAGATTACTCCGTTGTCCGGTGTGCCGAGATAATTTACTGTCCAAACGACCGGGAAGGTCAGCGCCAGAGCGAGCCCCAGAAAGAGCCACGACGCGAGAAACTTTCCGACGATTGCCTGCCACGCGGTGATGGGCATGGTGAGGAGGAGTTCCAGCGTGCCGACGCGGCGTTCCTCCGCCCACAGCCTCATGCCTACCGCTGGCACGAGGAACATGTAGAACCAAGGATGCCAGAAGAAGAACGTGCCTGAAAGCGATGCCTGCCCGCGATCAAACAGATTCGGCTTTACCGAAAATGTGAAGAATCCGCAGAGCAGCAGGAATATGACGATGAACACATACGCCAGCGGGGATGCGAAGTAAGCTACAAGCTCGCGCTTGGCTATGGTTTTTATGTTTGCCCAGCTATTCATATCTCAGTTTTCAAATTCAGGACTGTGGACTCTGGACTCTGGATTCGGGACTCTTGGCCGTGTCCGGCATGGTGATGCTCCGGAATACTTCGTCCATGCGCCCTTCCTCCGTGCGCAATTCCTCAACCTGCCAGACTTGAGTGGCGTCAATCACGGCGCGCGTCAGTTCTCCGTCCATGTTCGGTTTCGGGAAAACCGTGACGGTTACCTTTGATCCATTCTCTGCGATGACGCTCGTGCGTTTCGCGGACGAAAGCTGCGACAGCTTCTGTGTGACGGCGCTGGCGGAAACTCCGCGCACGGAAAGCGTGATCGCACCGGCGTATTCGGATTTGCGACGAAGTTCCAGCGGCGTGCCGTTCGCCACGATGCGGCCCCGGTCAATGATGATTGCGCGGGAACAGACCGCGTCCACTTCTTCGAGAATGTGCGTCGAGAAAATAATCGCCTTCTTTTCGCCCATACGACGGATGAGTTGCCGAACCTCGTGCTTTTGATTCGGATCAAGGCCGTCCGTTGGTTCGTCCAGGATCAGCACATCCGGATCGTGAAGGATGGATTGTGCGAAACAGGTGCGATGGCGATAGCCTTTCGAAAGCGTTTCCACGCTCTGATGCAGCACACGTTCGAGAAAACACATTTCCACCGCGCGGCTCACGGCTTTTTTCTTCGCATCTCCTCGCAGACCACGAATCTCGGCGGAGAAACTCAGGAAGCCGTTTACCGTCATGTCCGTGTAGGCGGGCGCATTCTCGGGCAGGTAACCGATCAGGCGCTTGACGGCGATGGGTTGGTCCACGACATCGTGACCGCCAACGGAAATCCTGCCACCGGACGGCGGCAGAAAACCCGTGATCATGCGCATGGTGGTGGATTTGCCCGCGCCATTGGGCCCAAGAAATCCGAGCACCTCGCCGCGCTCGACCGAGAACGAAATGCCGTCCACGGCCCGCTTGGCACCGAAGGTTTTTGTCAGGTTTTCAACGTTGATCATGTTGTTCGCGTTTCGCACCGGCGAAAAAACGGCCTTTGATTAACGGGCCGGAATGGAAATGTAAATCAGAATCACCGTGTCGGACATCAGCATCCGCCAGCGAGCGTGGGTAATTCCCATTCAAGCCTGCCGCGAACATTGACTGCAACAAATTGGAAAGTGTTCAAAAAAAGTTGGCTGCCTGGTTTTCTCACGAACAATTCAGCAGGCAGATGGGTTTGGTTTCACGCAGAAGCGCCTCATTTATCAGACACGGAGACCAAAGACCCGTTGGTACTCCTGTAACGCATAACGGTCGGTCATGCCGGCGATGTAATCACACACCGCGCGATGCCACCCAACCTTTGGCGCACGACGACGCGATTGGACGCCGATTTCCTCCACGTGAGAGAGGTAGTAAATAAAAAGCTCCTCAAGCATCCGCACCGCGCGTGTGTTGGCCTGGTCCACCTGTGAGCTGAAATAGAGGTTGTTGTAAAGATACTTCCTCATCTCCAGGTTCACCGCGCGCCGTGCCGGGCTGTATTGAACCAACGCGCGCGGGTGGAGGCGGACTTCATCCGCGCTTTTTACGCCAGCGGCGGCCACAAGTTTTTCCGTGGTCTCGACAACATCGCGCACCTGCCCGTCAATCATCGTCCGGATGATGAAGTAGCGGCGGCACTCATCTGGAAGATCGCCGTGTTCGCGTTTCACTTTGCGCGCTGCCAGATTCCAGACGCGCACATGGCGGCGCAAATCTTTTTCGTCGAGCAACCCTGCATCGAGACCATCATCAAGATCGTGGCTGTAATAGGTGATTTCATCCGCGAGATTGGCGACCTGAGCTTCGAGCGAGGAGTTTTTCGCCTCGAAACCCTTCCGCTTGCTCGGATGATCGAACGCTGTGAAATGTTTGACCAGACCTTCGCGGACTTCCCAGGTAAGATTCAAACCGGTAAAGCCGGGATACTTTTTCTCCAATTCTTCGACCACGCGCAGGCTTTGGCGATTGTGCTCGAAGCCGCCGTGCTTGCGCATCAGGCGGTCCAGGACATGTTCGCCGCGATGACCAAATGGCGAATGGCCGAGATCGTGTGCGAGCGCGATGGTTTCCGTCAGGTCTTCGTTGAGCTTGAGCGCGCGAGAGATGCCCCGGGCAATCGCTGCAACTTCCATCGTGTGCGTGAGCCGGGTACGAAGATGATCGCCCGTGCCGTTCAGGAATACCTGTGTTTTGTATTCAAGCCTCCGAAACGCGCGTGAATGAATAACACGGTCGCGGTCACGCTGATACTCAGTGCGCCACGGCGAGGCCGGCTCCTCGTGCGTGCGCCCGCGCGAATCGCCGCTGAACTGCGCGTAAGGTGCGAGCGTCTGTCGTTCGATGGCTTCGAGTTCCTGGCGCGTGCGGGGCATGGAGGTGTCAGGTGCGGGGTGTCAGGCGTCAGGCGCAGGATTGGAATCAGTTTGCGAGGAGTTCCTGAACAGAGATGCCACGCAGCTCGAATAGACGTCGGATGGTGTCTTCGATCAGATTGTTCGGACAGCTCGCTCCGGCAGTGATCCCGACGGTGACCTTCCCGGCTGGCAACCAATCGCCCGTTTCGACCTCCTCCTTCTTGTGCTGGTCGTAATGCACGATGAGTTTGTCCGAAACCATCTTCGCTGCGTTTTTGATGAAGTAAGTCGGCAGCTTGGCCTCACCCATTTCGGCGAGATGTGAAGTGTTGGAGGAATTGTAGCCGCCAATGACAATGAGCAGGTCGAGCGGTTGAGCGAGAAGTTTTTGCAACGCGTCCTGGCGATCCTGCGTTGCGCCGCAGATCGTATCGAAGAATCGAAAATGCTGATCCACGTTTGCCGCGCCGTATTTTTTTCCCATCACGGCCTTGAGCCGGCGTTGAACCTCTTCTGTTTCCCCGCGCAACATCGTGGTCTGGTTCGCCACGCCGACGGCCTGCAAATGTTTTTCCGGATCGAAGCCTGATGAATAAGCGCCCTTGAACTTGGCGAGGAATTCGTCCTTGTTGCCGCCATTCAGGATGTAATTACAGACGTAGTCGGTTTCCGCGAGATTATAGACCACCAGATAATGTCCGGTGCCGTAAGCGGTGGCTTGCGATGTGGTGGCTTTGGTTTCCTCGTGTTTGGCCTTGCCGTGAATAATGCTTGTGACGGCCTCTTTCGAATACTGTCGGACTCGTTTCCAGACGCTCATCACGTCGCCGCAGGTTGTGTCCACGAGCAGACAACCCTTTTCTTCAAGTTTGCGGCGCGTGGCAACCTCGGTTCCGAAAGCCGGAATGATGACAACGTCCTCACGCTGCAACACCGACATTTCTGCGTCTGTGGGTTTGTTTGAAATCGTCTTGATGCCGAGGTTTTGGATCTGGTCGTTGACCTCCGGGTTGTGAATGATTTCGCCCAGAAGATAAATGGGTTTGTCTGCCGGGAAAGATTTCCGCGCCGCGTACGCGAGGTCAATGGCGCGTTCGACTCCGTAACAAAACCCAAATTCCTTGGCGAGCTTGATGACAATGTTGTCTGCGGCGAGGAACGAGCCATTCGCGCGGATGCGCTCGACGAGTTCGCTGCGGTAATGCGAGAGCACCTGTGCCTGGACGGCCTGCATGATGTCAGGTCTTCGGAGGTTGATCTTCTGCGGCGCTGCGGGAGCGTGAGTTGACATAACGAAGTTAGTCTAGCAACGCCTCCTGTGGCGTCGAGGAGAAAGCCGAGGTCAGCCAACCGTGAGTAAGCCCAGCTTGTTGCGCTCTGCGAGCGCGGCACAAGCCTCCTGTTCAAGCAATAAACTCCGGCCTGACTCGAACGCCAGCACAGCCACGCCCGAGCGCGCGCAGGTTTCCAGCGTTTGTGGACCGAGGCACGGCACGTCGAATCTCATGTCGTGATTCAACTTGGCAACCTTGACCGCCACGGCACCGCCGTCTTTTCCAGCGAGACTGCCTCCGCGTTCCAGGCATTTGTCTGTGCCCTCAAATCCTTCCACGGCCAGCACTGTGCCTTCCTTCACCACGACGAGCTGACCGATTTCAAGCCGCGAGATTTCTTTTGCGATACGAAAACCAAATTCAACGTCTGCTTTTTGGGTGTCGGAAAGCTTTCTCCCGAGTTGAAAGCCAGCCACGGGCATCAGTGGTTTAAGCCATGGTGTCGCTTCGATCAGTTCAACGCCCTCTTTTTTCAACTCATCGGCCACCGCGCCGAAGATTGTGTGGGCGTTCCGCTCCTTGAGTTTGAACAGCAGCGCCATTGCACGGAGATCAGGACGGACATCGTAGAGATTCTTCGGCGCGATCTGGCCCAGCATGACGCATTGTTTTACGCCGCGATCCGTGAACACGGAAATCATTTTCGAGAGTTGACCGACTTTGACCCAGACAACCTCGTCCACGAGCGGTGCGATTGATGTTTCCGTTTCGCCCTCGAATGCCACAGCCACAATGCGCTTCACACCCGCAGCGCGCGCCTGTTGTGCGAACAACAGCGGCAGGGAGCGATTTCCTGCAATAATGCCAATGGAGTCAATGGATGGATTCATCAGTCAGCGTCTCGATTGCAAACAGACGCGCCCCATTAAATGACAAGTGCGCGACATTGTAAACCCGCCGGTCCAAAAAAGAATTCAACATCCAGCACAAATTCGGCTCCTTCGTCTCCTTTGCACCCGGCTGGTCTTCAAGGTGCTTTCTGCAAGCGTAATTTCCTGGTCGTGCACAGAGCTGTGTTGTCCGGGAATCCGCCTGAACCTTATGCACGAAGCAACGACATTGCCGCTGACCGCCGAAGAGCGGGAGGCGTTAAGCCGGCAGGAGCCCCCGCCAGCTCCCCGGATGCGTGCATTCTTTCTCATACTGTTTTTTCTGATGCCATTGGCGATATCGGTGTGGGGGTTTCATGAAGTCTCCAAGGCGCTCGATCTTGCCGGGCCGCACATTCCTCCCGGAGGTGATCTTTCCGAGAGCATCACGCGGATTCAAAGATTCAAATGGGCCGGGTCTGTCGCCCTGCTCGTGTTTGGCGGCCTGACTTTCGTGACGATCCGTGCATTCTTCTCGCATTTGGATCGCTTGTGGGAACGAAGCAATGAGGAGTGCAGGATTTCCTGGGAATCCACGGCCATGCGACTTCGCACACAACTCGCGGAAAAAATCACCAGCGAAGATCAGCTTCGGAAATCCTGGAAGGAACTGGAATCGAGGTTTTCAACACTGACCCACGTTCACGACGAAACGCTCGCCGAACTCGAATCCCGCAAGAGTGCGGAGCGCAATCTCACCCAGCAACGCTCGGAACTGGCCCGCAGCAAAAACGTCCTCCAGGTCCACGTGCAGGCGCGTTCGGAAGAACTTCAGAAACTCCAACGTCAATATGAGTTGATCCTGAATTCCGCCGGTGAAGGCATTTGCGGTTTTGATTCGCAGGGAAGGGTCACGTTTGCCAACCCGACAGCGGCACGAATTCTGGAATTGGAAATCAAGGACATTGTTGGCAGAAAGGAATCCGAAGTGTTCAAGAGTGCGAACACGGCGCAGGCGGCTCCGCCCGATGGCGGAGTGGTTGAACTCAACCTCTCGCGCCAGGACGGCAGCACGTTCTCTGCGGAGTATGTTCGTTCCATCATTTCTGAAAACAACCGCACGCTTGGTCATGTGGTGCTGTTCAAGGACATCACGCAACGCCGGCAGTCTGAACTTGCGCTCGCCCACAAAGCCGCCGAACTCGCCCGCTCGAACGCCGAACTGGAACAGTTTGCCTTCGTCGCATCGCATGATCTCCAGGAGCCGCTCAGGAAGATTCGCGCGTTCGGCGACCGACTCAAGATGAAATGTGAGACGGCTCTTTCGGGCGATGGTACAGATTATCTTGACCGGATGCAGAACGCCGCCGCGCGGATGCAGACGCTTATCAATGACCTGCTCACCTTCTCACGGGTCATCAGCCGCACCGAAGCGTTCGCCCCGGTTGATTTGAACACTGTCACAAGGGAGGTGTTGAGTGATCTTGAAGTGCGTGTAGAAAAATCAGAAGCCAAGGTTGAAGTGGGTGAATTACCCGTGATCCAGGGCGATGCGATGCAGATGCGGCAGTTGATGCAAAACCTGATCGGCAATGCCCTCAAGTTCCACCCGCCCGGTGCTAAACCCGTGGTGCAGATTCGCAGTCGTACGCTTGATGCCTCGCCGGGAGTTGAACCGACATGCGAGATTACGATTCAGGACAACGGCATCGGTTTTGACGAGCAGTATCTCGAAAAGATATTCGCCGTATTCCAGCGCCTGCATGGACGCCAGGAATACGAGGGTACGGGTGTCGGGCTGGCCGTGTGCCGGCGGATCACCGACCGGCACAAGGGCAGCATAACCGCCCAGAGCAAACCCGGAGCGGGCGCGACATTCGTCGTCACACTCCCACTCGCTCAAAAACTCACATGACATCCAACAGGCAGCCAATGATTTTGATGGCGGAGGATGACGCTGATGATTGTCTTCTGATGCAGGACGCGATTACAGAGGCCGGTTACAGCGGGCAGATTCGTTTCGTGAATGACGGCCAGGAATTGATGGATCATCTGCTGCATCGTGGCAAGCACGCGAATACCGACGCACCCAGACCAGACCTGATACTTCTTGATCTCAATATGCCGCGGAAAGATGGGCGCGAAGCGCTCGCTGAAATCCGCCGCCATCCGGAAACCCGCCGCCTGCCTGTAGTCGTCTTTACCACATCGAAGGCGGACACGGACATTGCGCGAGTCTATGAACTCGGTGCGAATTCTTTTGTCACCAAGCCCGTGGCGTTCGACGCGCTCGTCAACACTGTCAAATCGCTCACGAACTACTGGTTTGGAATTGTGGAACTGCCCTATCCAACCGCCATCACCGCATGAACGAACTCGATCACATCCGCATTCTGCTCGTCGAAGACGACGAGGAAGACATGATTCTCACGCGGGATCTGCTTCGCGAGGTCAAGGGCCGCAAGTTTGAAATCGAGTGGGCTCAAACATTCGACGCCGGGTTGAAGACTGTCTGCCGGAATCTTCACGACATCTGTTTTGTGGATTACCGCCTCGGTGCGCACGACGGGATTGAACTCGTTAAAGCCGCGAAGGCCGGCGGCGCGGAGACGCCGATCATCCTGCTCACCGGCATGGGACAGGAGGAGGTTGACGTTGCGGCGATGAATGCGGGCGCCGCAGATTACATCGTCAAAGGCAGCGTCACGCCACAGCAGCTTGAGCGCACCATCCGTTATGCCATCGAACGCAAACGAGCGGCATCCCGCGCGGCGTTTGATCAGGCACGTCTCGCGGCATTTGGCGCCCAGGTCGGCCTGGCCCTGACTCAACGCGCTCCACTCCCTTTTGTGCTCGAGAGTTGCGCCAACACCACGGCGCAATACCTGAACGGCTCACTGGCCCAAATCTGGATTTACGATGCCGAGGGAAAATGTTTCGCGCTCGCCGCCAACGCCGGCCCGTCGTTTTGTGCGGCGCATCAGGAAGCCAAACTGTTTCCGCTGGAAGGACCGATCAAAGGTGAACAGGCGTTCGTTTCCGCCATTGCAGCGGAAGAATCATTCAAGACGCGCGCATGGGCTTTACAGCAGGGATTTGTCTCATTTGCCGCGTATCCGCTGATGCTGGAAAACCAGATCGTGGGTTGCATGTCGCTTTACTCGAATGAGCCGATGGCGGCAACGGCATTGCAGGAACTTGCGTCCGTCGCCAACGGTGTGGGACTCTACATTCAACGCAAGCAGACCGAGAGTGCGCTGGATGCGAGCGAAAACCGTTACCACTCCGTTGTGTCCAGCATCCGCGAAGTGGTTTTCCAGTTGAGCGAGTTTGGATACTGGACGTTTCTCAATCCCGCCTGGAACACCATAACGGGATTCGAAGTCAAAGACACGATCGGCAAGTTCTTTCTGGATTACTTCCATCCGGAAGACCGGGACAGCGCCCGTGTGTTTTTCCTGAAACTTGCGAACGGCGAAAAGGAGGAATGCCATTTGGAATCGCGTATCCTAACGCGGCAGGGAGAGCTTCGGATCGTTGAAATTTTTCTGCGTTTGACTCGTGACGAGAATCAGACCGTGCGCGGAGTGGCCGGCAGTTTGAACGACATCACAGACCGCAAACACGCGGAGATGCAGGTGCAAAAGCTGGCCGCGTTCCCCCGCTTCAGTCCCAATCCGGTTCTGGAGTTTTCGGCGGATGGCAAACCCGGTTTCATCAACGATGCCGCGCAGGAACTCGTGCTTGCGCTGGGCAAGGAGTCCATCACCGACATCCTCCCGGCAAACCACAGGGAGATGATCGCGGAGTCGCTCGCACAGGGCACCAAGCGCCTGCACGAACAGGTGTGCGTTCAGGAGCGCACGATTTCATGGTCCTTCTTTCCGGTGAAAAACTCGCGAGTGGTTCACTGCTACGGCAACGACATCACCGACGTGTTGAGCCTTGAACAGCAGTTCCGCCACGCCCAGAAGCTTGAATCCGTGGGCCAGATGGCGGCGGGCATCGCGCACGATTTCAACAACCTCATCACCGTCATCCAGGGCTACGCGGAGTGTCTCCAGGCAAAAACCAAGGGCAACGAATCACTGGCCGGACCACTCAAGCAGATCGGCGACGCCGCCCGTCGCGCTTCCACACTCACGCGTCAGTTGCTGCTTTTCAGCCGCAAGCAGGTCATCCAGTCGCGTCCGCTCAATCTCAACTCTGCGCTTCGCGATTTCAGCAAGATGCTGCCGCGTGTCATGGGAGAGGATGTCGCGCTCGAAACGGATTTTCCGAAATGCTCGACAGCCATCGAGGCTGACCAGGGCATGATCGAACAGGTTGTCATGAATCTTGCCGTCAACGCGCGCGACGCCATGCCTCGTGGCGGTTGCCTCCGGCTTGCCACGCGCACTGTTGAGATTGGCGCAGATTACGTCCGCCAGAAACCGGAGGCGCGGGAGGGCCGGTTTGCTTCGCTTTCAGTGCAGGACACCGGCTCCGGCATGGATGCGAAAACGCTCGCACGGATTTACGAGCCGTTCTTTTCAACGAAGGAAGTGGGGCGTGGCACAGGACTCGGCCTTGCGACGGTTTATGGCATTGTCAAGCAACACCAGGGCTGGCTGGAGGTAAGCAGCACTGTTGGCGTTGGGACGACGTTCACAGTCTTCCTTCCTGCCTTGCCAAAGGAAATTCCGGACACTGAAGATCAATCAACCGACGCTCCCGCAACTGCACGGGGCGGACGCGAAACAATTCTTCTCGTCGAGGACGAGCCTGTTCTCCGCGAACTCGTTGGCAAGGTGCTCAAGGACTGCGATTATATCGTCATCGAGGCCAGCACCGGTGTCGAAGCGCTCAAGGTCTGGGACAAGCATGAAGGAAAGTTTGACCTGCTGCTCACGGACATGGTCATGCCCGAAGGTGTGGGCGGAGCGGAACTCGCCCAGAGACTTCGCGAGCGAAAACCTGATCTACGCATCCTCTATAGCAGCGGTTACAGCGCGGAAGTTGTCGGAAAAAACTTCACCGAGAATGACCCGTTCTTTCTGGCCAAGCCCTATCGCCCGCCACAACTCGCCCAACGCGTGCGCCAATGCCTCGACGCCCCGCCGCAGCCGCTGCTTCAGGTTGCGTGACAAACCGATTTACTTCGCTGTTGAATCATCAGTTGGAACAAATATCTTTTGCCCGACCTTGAGCCGCTTTGACTCCAACCCCGGATTCGCTTCAAGTAGCGCTTCAATTGTCACGCCCACTCCAGCTTCGTTGTAGGCCTTTAGGATTGCGCCGATTGTATCGCCCGTTGCGACTGTATGTTCGTAGCCATGCACTTTTTCCGCCGCGTTGAAGCTGTTTGAGTCTTCTGCAGCCGATGCCTCCGACGCAGACTCGATCACTGGCGTTTCGTGCATTTCAAAGTTCACTGTCTTTGCTTCGCGCGGAATCACCTTTCCCTCGTCGTCCAATTGTGGGAACCAACGGATGCGATCCGCCTCCGCGCCAATCTCCGTCTTGCGGCAGCGCCGTACGAGGGATTTGTAGAAAATATCTGCTGTCTCAGGATCGCGATTCTTCAGCCACGAGCCGGATATGCAAAGGATGCGCGCAGTCTCGTCAGAATTGTTCGGCAACAACTTCGCCGCTTCCATTCCGAGGAACGCTGCCTGGTGGCGATAATGAAAGCGCACTTCCGGATCGGCTTCGTGCGAAGCAGCGCGGCGAAGTTCATCCGCTGTCGGCGCGAGTATGTGCGTGTTCTCATTCGTTCGCGCATCGGCCGAGACGCCGTAATCGAATTGTCCGTCGTGGACGTGCCAGTCCGGGCCGACTTCCGTTCCCATGAGTTCCATGCCATTCGTCCTCACGATAAACGCCGCGCGGAACAGATTGTTCGCGCGCTCCTCTTTCGCCGCAGATTCGTTCCAACCGGCATCCAGCATCGTCATCAACTCGTCATAATGGGGCAGCCAATTTTCAGGGAAGTAACTTCGCGCCTCACTCCCGCGCTGGCTGCGCGTAAGACGACGCGCCAGAAGATACCGGATGTCCGAAGCGAGTTTTTCCGGAGCGACCGCGCTTCGTTGTTTGATTTCATCGTCCGTATCAACACTCGGAACTTCAGGCTTTGGAGCTGGCGGCGACTGCGGCCAGTGACCGTCCACGTAGGTTTTCAACTCGTCCAATGTCATCACACGCTCCGCCACATACGCCGTGTCCTGCCAGTAACCGGATCGCAGCAACGCATCCAGAGATTCCGAATACTCGCGCCGCGCGAGCCGCAACGCGCCGAGTTCCCCGAGCACCTGTCGGCCGATGGGAATGTTTTCGATGCCGATATACGTCGAGAGATTTTCGGCAAACGTCGTCGGCGAGTTTGTGCCGATGTCTTCGACGGGAAACGCACGACTCAGCTTCGCGAGCAACGCCGCCGCTTGGCCTACCTTGCCTTCGTGCATGAGCAGCTTCGCTTCGATCCACTGGGCGACGGCGGATTTCGGCGCGCGTTTAACCCAACGTCCGGCCTGCTCGAAAGCACCCGCCTTGTATGCAGCCAGCGCCAGTTTCTCGGCGGAATCCACATCGTTCACTCCGGCGGCTTCGACGGCATTGAGCCATTCCAAAACTTCCGATCTGGAATCTCGCCCGCTGGAAACCAGATAAGCCGTGATTACTTTTTGCGCTCTCGCGTTTTTTGCAAGTCTGGCGAGCAACTCATCAGACGCGTTCAGCGAATCTGATGCCGTGATGTAAAGCGACTGCCCCGCCGAGTCGTCTCCAGCTGCGAGTTGTTCCAGATAAAGATCAATCGCCTTGTCGAACTCACGTCGTTTCCAGTTCAACCGAGCCTCCCAGCCCAGACTCGCCGCTGCAAGGCCTGTTGAATCCGCGAAGCCTTCCTTTGCGAGCTTGCGGACTTGCCGGAAATAATTCATGGCCTTGTCAGCGTCAGCTTTCTCCCAGGATTTGCCGAGCATGTAAGCCGCCCACGTGGATTTGAATTTCCGCTCCTCCGCCGGACGTTGAAGTAATCTCTCCCACGCTGCGCGCGCTGCATTTGTCGCCTCTCCTGACGGATTGCGCCACGCCAGTGCGCCCTCGAAATAGTCCGCGAACTCTGCCGGCAATCCATCTGCGGACTTGAACTCCGGTTTCACTGGTGGCGGAGTGTTTGGCAAAACCAGATGAGTGTCACCGCCCCTTTCGTCTTCAACCCACTGCCCTTGATTACGCCACCCTTCGATTTCTTCCGAATAAACGC
Organism: Verrucomicrobiota bacterium; assembly: GCA_013140495.1. GTDB lineage: Bacteria > Verrucomicrobiota > Verrucomicrobiia > Limisphaerales > JADLHS01 > JADLHS01. Next base: position 446 of record JABFSR010000121.1, on the reverse strand, counting down.
GCAGTTTCGCGCGGGCGACGGTGTGCGCGGCCTCAATCCTAGCCGCGTCATCCTTGGAAGTCTTTGCTTTCCTCAACGCCGTGCGAAGATCGTTCAACTCGCACTCCATCGTGTGCCCGCTGAACGTGCCGTCGCTGTTCGTCGAGTCCGGCAACACGGCAACGAAACGGCTCGTCACAAGTTTCATCCTCTCAAGTTCCGCCCTGAAGTTGGCTGTGGGCGCTACGAGAATGGATTGGTCGCCGGAGTCGAGAAGGTTGTTGGGAAAGAACGGGCCGCAGGCGTGGGATGTTTTGACGCTGCCGAAGAACAAAATGACAGTAGTTGTTGTCAGCAAAATGACGATTGACGATGCTCGAATGACGAAAAAACGTCGAACCCCGAAGCCCGAATTCAACTCATGCCGCTTGACGCGCCGTTTCCGCTTTCGCTCGCAACACCGCAGT
>JABFSR010000239.1 GCA_013140495.1 Verrucomicrobiota bacterium | reverse complement strand
GTGTTGAAGGACTTGTTCATCGCCTTGAGGTTGGCTGGATTCAAACTCTCGAAACCGATGAGCACGCCCTGGCAACCGCTACGCTTGAGTAGTTCGAGAAATTCCTCGTCGGGCGCGGCGTTGATGGACGACTGGCTGACCCAGCGTATGCCGAGTGGAATCAACGCCCGGAAAAACTCTTTCGCCTCGGCAAGATTCGACGTGATGTTGTCGTCCACGAAGAAGAACAGCTTGCGGTCATGCTTGAGCGGCGCAAGTTCGGCGATGATGGCGTCAATCGGTCGGCGGGTCTGCGTGGAGTTGAAGACGGTTTGCACAGCGCAGAAGTCGCATTTGAAATGACAGCCGCGCCCGGCTTCAACGAGGCCGATGGGGAGGTAGCGTTTTCCGCGAAAGACGGAGCGATCCGGTTTCAAGTCCGCGAGCAAGGCGCGTCCGATCTGGCGGTAGAACTTTTCCAATCGTCCGTGGCGGGCATCGTCAATTACACGCGGCCAGAGTTGTTCGGCTTCGCCGCAGACGACGGCCTCGGCGTGGCGCGCGACTTCATCCGGGCAAAGCGTGGCGTGAAAACCGCCCATGACGACGGGGATTTTGCGGCGGCGATATTCGCTGGCGATCTGATAGGCTCGCTTGGCCGTGTAAGTCTCGACGCTGATGGCGACGAGGTCGGTCGCTTCGTCGAACGGGATTTGTTCCATTCGATCATCGTAAAAGCGGACTTCGACATCGCGTGGCGTTAAGCCGGCAAGCGTGGCGGCAGGCAAGGCTTCCATTTGCCATGTGCGGATGTATTTCTGGCCCGGCTTCCGACCGATGCACGGATGGATGAGAGTCAGGCGCATCGTGTAGCGGCGGGTGTTCCGCCTGCCGTGGAGGGTGGCATCTTGTCGCCCGGAACGTTGTGGAGATCTCCAACGCGCTCGGTGCTGGCGACGATTTTTCCGCCGGGCAGGATGCCCGGCTCTACGGCAGGCGAGACGCCCGCCGTTACTTTTCGGCTGCTACGAGGAATGATCCAATCGCAGTTGTAAAAGCGACTCAGGTTGTGCGCGTAGAAACGGTAGCCGAGATTCGTGCCGAGTTTGACCGGCCACGGTGCGGGTGAATGTGTGATCCGCCGTGCGATGGAGCGGAAGCTGTAAGCATGTTTCCAGGCCGCTTCCGCGCCCATTTGCAATTCCTCCACAGTCAACTTTGCCGGACGGAAGACGACGTGCTGGCCGTCGTAGAGTTCCCAGTTGCGCGTGATGAGGCGGTTCTCGGCGACGAGACGATTGTAAAGCGGCGTGTTGGGAAACGGTGTCACGATGGCGAAGCGCGGCAGATCAATCTTCGCTTGCACGGCGAACTCGGCGGTCTTGAGGAACACATCCGGCTCGTCGTGATCCAGGCCGAAGACGAAGCAGCCTTGCAGCGCGATGCCGTGGGCGTGCAAGCGTTCGACAACGCGCGCGAACTTTTCTGGGGAATTGAAACCCTTGTGGCTTTGCCGGAGGTTCTGCGGCGAGATGGATTCGAGGCCCATCAACAAGCCTTTGCAGCCGCTGCGCCCGGCGAGTTCAAGCAACTCCTCGTCATCCACCAGCAATACGGTGGCGAGGCCATACCATTGCACGCGAAGCTTAATCAACGCAGCGAAAAGTCGCAGCGCGTAGTCGCGGTCGGCGATGATGTTGAGGTCAACGAAGATGAGTTTTCGCGCGCCGTGCTGGCGGATGTCGGCGATCACGTCAGCCACAGGCTTCTGATACGGCTTACGTCCCCACGCGGTGGGCACGACGCAGAAATCGCAATTGTGAATGCAGCCGCGCGTGGCCTCGAAGACGTTGTTGGTGAGGTAGCGGTTGCCTGGCAGAAGTTCGCGACGGGCGAACGGACGGTTGGCGAGATCAAGTCCGGGCGCTTGATCGTAGCGCGGTTTCAATTGACCGAGCGCGAAGTCGCGGAGCAGTTGAGGCCAGGAATCTTCCGCGTAACCGATCACAACGGCGTCGGCGTGGGGTTGTGCGTCCTCGGGAATCAACGTGACGTGCGGGCCGCCGAGCACCACTTTGATTCCGCGAGCGCGGAAATGATCGGCGAGTTGGTACGCGCGCATCGCCGTGCCGGTGATGACAGTTAAGCCAACAAGATCGGCGTCCAAGTCCAGCGGCACGTCGGCGATGCCTTCATCAAACAACTGCAAATCCACGGGAAGCTCTGCTGGAATCAGTGCCGCGAGCGTCGTGAGCGTCAGAGGTTGGTAGCGGAGGGATTTCTTCCAGATGCCACCGCGATGCCGATACAGCGGGCCTTTCGGCGAGATGAGCGCGAGTTTGAGTTTGCGATTCAACATGCGGCGATTTGTGTCTGTGGAAGGTGTATGCCGTGCGCGCTGGGGCTTCAAGCGGAATAGCGCGGCGGTGGCGTTGGTTATTTCGATGGTGGCAAATATTTTTCGATGCTGCGGGTAGTTTTTACAATTGCTAGCGCCAGCATCCATCCGGTCAACGCGTCGAGCAAGTGGTGTTGATGTGTCAGGATTGTGGAAGCCGCGATTAAAAGTCCCCAGCTTCGAAGTAAGATTTTGCCAGCGGTGTTTGTATGGGCGCTGAACAGTTCGATACAGACAAAACTTAACGTGACGTGCAATGACGGCACGAGGTTGTAGTCGAGGTTCAAGTCGTCAGCGAAATAGAAGAGGTTTTGCCAGATGCCAAGTTCTGTCGGTGGTGCGTAGGCGAGCTGCGCGGGAATCAGGAGGAAGCAAATTCCGGCGGCGAAGATGGTAAGCGATTGAGCAATGGCAAGGCGCATGATCTTGTGGCGGGTTCGTAACACAAACGGTGCGGCAACCATCAGCAGATAGATGCTCATGTAGAAAATAATGAAGGCCGGGATGAGCGGGATGTGCAGTTCCACATCCAAATGAACTCGAATGCGGGTGGTGCGGCTGGTGGTAAAGTTATTCGTCACGGTGAAGATGATGGCAAACCACGCGGTGACAATTGCCGTCAGCAACAGCGCGAATCCAAAGTGTCGCCAACCCGGCCAGTCGAGAAACGGGCGTTGGTTCGCGCCTGTCATGGTTGCGTGCGAGACAACTCTGCGGTGGCAGGTTCGGGTTCCGTTGCAAGGCGCGGGCCGAGCCATTGCCGCCAGTACTGTTTGAGATAGTTCGGCTGGGAGGCATCGGCGGGGGCGACGCGCGGCAGGTAATACCACGAAATTTCCGGGTGGCGATGATGGTTGAGATCGTATTCGCCGTGGAGGAGCAGGGCGCTCATGAGGCGGTTATGCCGGAGATTCCACGCGCCTTCGACGACGTCGCGTTTGCTGAAGGCGTGACCGATGTATTGGCGCGTGGACCAGTTGAAAGCGAAGCAGACGTAAAGTACGAGGGTGTTTTGCCAGCGGAGATCGAGGAGCCAGAACAGAGTGAAAAAAAAGCCGACGATGAGCAGGGTTTCCGCGCGCACAAGCCAGACGGCGGCGTTTTGGATGCCGTTGAGCAGATAGCCGCGCGGTTGCGAACGACCAAAGATACGGTCCCGTAACGCTTTTGGAGCGAGCGAGAAGATCACCGCGCCTAGCGGTACGAGTGGCCAGAAGAATCCGCAGAGAATGCCGTACCAGCGGACGTATTTCATCAAGCGGTTGTCATCGGGATAATAGAGATCGAACATTTCGACGTCGGTGCGGTTGTGATCGTGGTGGCCCTGGTGTGTGCTGCGCATGAGGGTGAGCGGCATGGGGAACAATGCGCCAGCGGCAAGGCCCAGCCAGTAGTTGCGAGTGGGATTGGATTGGAGATTGCCGTGGCTGGCTTCGTGCAGCAGGGCATAGTTAGTGAGCAGCAAGTAGGCGAAAGCGACGCCGACGGCGAACACTGCCCACCAACTTTCTACATGCGAACCGAGCCAGAGCAAACCCATCGCGACAATGAACACAATGAGGACGAGGGCGAAGTTGAGTCGCTCTGGGACCGGCATGTCGGGTGGTGCGGTGCGGAACTCGACAGCGGGTTTTGAGGGAACGTGGGTGGCGTTCATGTGGCGAGTGTATGAGCGGAGGAAACAGCGGCAAGTGCAGATAATTCTTGTCACTTTGCCAAGTTGAATCTATCCGTGACCACAGGCATCAGAACTCATGAACCCATCGGCGAATCAAATAGAACGTAATTTCGAGGCTGATCTGCCGAAGGTGCCACCGGAATCGAGTTTTCCGGCGTGTCCGGCGGCGTGGTATCTGTTTTGTGCGGCGGATGATTTGCGGCGCGGGCCGGTGGCGAAACGGATGTTGGGGCGTGATCTGGTGGCGTTTCGGACAGCGAGCGGGAAGTTTGTGGTGTTGGACGCGCGCTGCTCACACCTCGGTGCGAATCTAGGTTGCGGTGAAGTCGTAGGCGAAACGATCCAGTGTCCATTTCATCACTGGCGGTTTGGACGCGATGGTCGTTGCGAAAAGATTCCGAGTCAGAAGGAAATTCCCGCGTTCGCACGACAGCAAAGTTATCCAGTCGTCATGCGGCATGGCTATGTGTTCTTCTTCAACGGGGCGACGGATTTCTATACGCTGCCGTTTTTTGAGAACGAATTACCCGATGATTTTGCGGCGGGCAAAATGTTTTCGTATCAGGCGGACGCAAGCTGGTTCATGGTGGCGGCGCAGGGATTCGACCGGCAACATTTTGAGAGCGTGCATGACCGCCGGTTGCTCTCACCGCCGTTGGTTTTTTGTCCGAATCAATTCGTGCGCCGCAATCAGTATTACGCCGAAATCATTGGCGAATCACGGCGCGATGCGGTTTTGAGAATGCTCGTTGGCAACACGGTCACGCTGACGGTTCACAATTGGGGCGGGACGTTCTATGTCGTGAAGGCGGAATTTCCGCGGACGTGCAGCCGGTTCATGGTGTCGTTTCGTCCGCTGGAAGATGGACGCACACATTTCGATGTGATTGTTTTCGCGCCGCGCGGGTTTGCGCAGATTGGTTTGCCTGCACGACGTTGGTTCACGCGCGGGCATCTGGTCGCGGAGGCAAACCAGGTGCGCGATACGCATTACCGCCCGGGACGTTTCATTGCTGCGGATGCCGACATGATTGAATGTTTCCAATGGCTCGCCGCGCTGCCGCAACAACCGCTATCATCTCCGTTTGAGAAAGTTCTCACAAACCAAGACAACCTTGAACCCGCCCACTCTATCGCATGAAAAAAACAATTGTGATCCTCTCGCTCTGGCTTGCCGTCGCCTTGACAAGTCAGGTTTGCGCGCAAACCACAAACGCTGTCCTTGAAGACCCGGTGCATCAGGAGTTGCGCGCGTTGCGTGATGGGTTGGTTGCGTCCATGAACAAGGCGGACATTGAAACCTCGCTCACGTTCCTGCACACGAACTGCGTCATCACATGGCACAACGCCGAGGTGAGTCGTGGCCATGCAGGCGTGCGTGCTTATCACAATCGCGTGATGAGCGGGCCAACGAAGCTGGTTGAAAGTTTCACCTGCGAATTGAAGGTGGACGAATTGACTGCCTTATACGGTGGCGACACGGGCGTTTGCTTCGGCAGCTCGAAGGAGCAATTCAAACTGACAAACGGAAAGACGCTCAGTGTGGACGGGCGCTGGAGTGCGACGTTGGTGAAGGAAAATGGTCGCTGGCTTGTGGCCAATCTGCACGCCTCCACCAATCTTTTCGACAACGTGCTGCTGAGGCTGGCGAAGAACGCAGCGTGGTGGGTGGGATTCGTCAGCCTGGGAATGGGCGCTTTGGGCGGATGGATCGTGGGTCGGAAACGTCGGGCGGCCAAGTAATGTAATGTGGTTGCGCCGTGCCAATGATTGCAACAATGAAGCGGGTTTACTCCAACGCGCCTCGAATTGGGCGATGCATTCATCGCTCGAAAATCTGACGGCAGTATCGTTGCAAGAGTTGTCGGCCTGCGAGGGAGTGGATTTTGCGACAGCGGTTTTATTTGACCGGTTTTGCAAGTCGGCACGGCACGGCGGTTTCATCCGGCAGATTGATGGATTGCGCAAAGCGCCGCCGCCGCAAAAACTTCCCGATACCAGGGTCGTGATAGTTCCCGGAGCTTTGTATATCGAGCGGCCTGAACTGGGTGGTGACGGGCGATTGGTTCGTGGTGTAGCGGAACGATTCGGTTACGAAACAGACTTGATTCCGCTTGCGAGTTTCGGCGCGGTGACGACAAACGCGCGGCTGATTTGTGATTGGCTGCACAAATACCGTCGCCAGCGAATGATTCTGGTTTCGCTCAGCAAGGGGAGTGCGGACTTGAAGCTGGCGTTGGAGTCGCCGGAAGCGGGGACTTTGTTTCGCAATGCTGTCGCGTGGGTCAATGTCTGTGGCCCGCTGAACGGCACGAGGATGGCAAACTGGATTTTCGACAGCAGGCTGCGAAGCTGGTGCTTTCGCGCGAAGTGTTTTTTGCAAAGGCGCGACTTCGGTCTCATCACGGATTTGCGCTGCGCGTCGGATGCGCCGCTGGCGAAAGCCGTTCAACTTCCACCTGCGATGCAAATGTTGAGCCTGGTCGGGTTCCCGTTGCGCCAAGATATGACAACACAGCATTCGCGGTTTTGTCACCGCACATTGGCAGCGTGGGGTCCGAACGACGGGACGACTTCGCTTGCGGATTTGGTGACGTGGCCGGGAAACATTTATCCCGTATGGGGAGCAGATCATTATTTCAAGCCGGAGACATTGGCGAGTGAATTGATCGCAGCCTTGCTTCATTACATTGCTGAAACTCCCCAGGCAATCTAAAGGGTTGCTTGATGCTCTGACAGTTTGCATCGAAACGCGTATTTTGCAGGATAATACGACCCGTTCCCACGTCGCCCCGCAAAATAGCCCGACTGAAAAGAAAATTGCTGTTCACAATTCGCGGGTGTGTGGTAGCGTTCGACAAGAACACACAATCTGTCTGATCATGATGAACCAGACCCGAGTGGTTGCCAGCAACCTCCGCAAGCAGTTCGGAGGACGGAACGGATTGTGTTTTTGTATTCGTCGGACTTTCACCCTCAACCTACGGAACATTCCATGACCCATTCGCTCCAAATCCGGGAAATCCTCAGTAGCAAAGGCGGCTCTGTCTGGTCCATCCAGCCGGAAGCCACCGTGTTTCAAGCCATCCAGATGATGGCCGACAAGAACATCGGCGCATTGCTTGTGACCAAGGGCGACAAGCTGGTCGGCATCATTTCAGAGCGTGATTACACGCGGAAGGTGGCGCTGGTGGGCCGGTCCTCCAAGGAAACGCTGGTGCGGGAGATTCTCTCGGGCCGGATCGTTACGGTGTCGCCAGATCACAGCATCGAGGATTGCATGAGGCTGATGACGGAGCATCGCGTGCGGCATCTGCCAGTGATGGATGGAAAAACAATTCTCGGAGTGGTCTCGATTGGAGATCTCGTCAATCGCATCATTTCCGCACAGAACTCCGCCATTGAGCAGTTGGAAACCTACATCACTGGGTTCCCCAACCCGCACGCTTGACCACGCCTGAGCCGCCCCGGCTCTTGGTAAGACTCACGGCAACGTAGGCCGCCTGCGGGATTGCAAATTTCTTTACCTGCACATTGACTGCGGCAGGCTGAAACTCGGACAGGATCATGTCAGAAATCTCGGATGCCAGGCGCTCAATTAGTTTCCAGTTCCGCTCCTTGCCGAAATCCAAAAGCTTCTGCGATACCTGAAAGTAATCAATCGTTTTGGTGATGCGGTCGGCAATGGCGGCGGAGGAGAAATCAAAGTTCATGTCCACAGTGATGAGCAACCGCTGTGGTTTGGCACGCTCTTCGTCGGACACTCCCACGCAATAAAACACTTCCAAGTCTGCAATTGTGATTTTTGACATCGCTTAAATCTTTTCAGCAGCCTCTAAACCGCTTCCAGCAGCACACGTGTCGGATGATTGATGTTCATCATCAGCGCTTCAGTCTGTTTTACCCAGCGAAACTCCTGGGCTTCATCGTTCAACTTCACATCCGGCGCTTCGAGGCATCGGCAGGTGTAGTTCAACAGAATAAAATGAGCCTCGCGATAAAATTCTTTCGAGTGGATGCAGTCCTGAACGAGCACGAATCTGATTTCATCCACGTCAAGGTTCGTCTCTTCTTTGATTTCCCTGCGCAAGGCATGTTCGCTCGGCTCGCCCCATTTCACCTTGCCGCCTGGGATGCCCCACATGTTTGACCACTTGTGGGTGCGCACCATCAACACCTCACCCGTTATGTTGTAAATCAGCGCGCCAACGGTCACCACTGGGTGATGCGACTCTTCAAACTTCTTTGACTGCGGTTTGAGGTTCAGTTCGTTTTGGGTGAGAATACCGCGCAACTCCCCGAGATGTTCGCAGATCAGGTCGGGTTTCGCGGCGCGCAACTGGTCCAGCGTGTTGTAGCCTGTGAGTACCGCGCACGAGTGGATGCCGCCATGCCGCGCAGTCTCAATGTCGTGTTGCATGTCGCCGATGAACATCGTTTCGTCCGGCTGGAGACCGTTCTCGGCGAGGATGTCGTGGATTTTCTTCCGTTTGTCCCAGACGCCAACGTAGGGCTTTTCAAGAAAGTCCCCGAAGCCGCTGGCGCGTTTCTGAACCTCAAAATGATCCACTGCCACGGTGCTGAGCAGAAACGTCCGCATCTTGTGAGCGCGGCAGAATTGGAGAAAGTCCAACGCATGGGGCAGGGCGCAGACGGACGACTGGACCTGGCGGAATCGGCCATGAAACCATTCCTCGAGTTGCGGCAGTGGCACATCCGGCGTGTGCTTGTCGTAGAAGATCGTGAACGGCAGACAGAATTCAGCCCGGAACTGGTCGAGGGTCATTTCCGCTTTCTTCGCCTTCGTGAGAACGTAATTGGTCGCCTCCCACACAGCGGGAAGATCGTCCACGAGCGTGCCGGACCAGTCGAAGATGATGTTGCGGATCACGAGTTGAGTTTAACTGTTGAGACTTGTGGAGCGAGGCAAAATCCTTGTCACCGCATGATTCTCCTTGAATGCTTTGCCCATGCGCATCACTGGCGGACATGCAGGCGGACGGATTTTGAAAGTGCCCAAAGGCATGGCCGTTCGGCCAACGATAGGCCGCGTCAAACAGGCCGTCTTCAACTCGCTCGGCGAACGGGTTGTTGGCGCAAGGGTGTTGGAGTTGTTTGCTGGCAGCGGAGCGTTGAGCTTGGAGTGTCTGAGCCGTGGTGCAAAATCCGCCGTTTGTGTTGAGCTTTCGTCCAAGCACGCGGATTTCATCCGCCGCAACGCAGCCATGCCGGATCTGGTCGGCGACGCGCTGGAAGTTCGCACCCAGGACGTCTTTGCTGCCTTGCCCCAGATGGCTGCGAACGGGCAGCAATTTGATTTGATCCTGGCCGACCCGCCTTATGGAGACAAGAACGTGGGGCGTCGCTCAACCTCGTTTGCCCAAAAGTTGCTTGATGATCCGAGCTTGCCCAAAGTACTTGCCGCTGGTGGACGCTTTGCGCTCGGACACGCGCGCCGCGACACGTTGGAAATTTCACCAGCCTGGCTCGAGGTGAAGATGCTGAAGCACGGCGACAGCGTGATGCGGTTTTTGGAAAAGACGTAATGAAATCGGATTTGAATTATGGAGCGCTTAGTATAAATGAGAATTTCGTTCGATTTAGATGAAACATTGATCTGTCATCATGAAAGCGCGCCCGTTGAGTTGGGATTCTTGCCGTCTTTCCTTCAAAAGAAATTGACTGAACCCCTCCGGCTTGGAGCGAAGTTGCTTTTCCAACAACTTCGCGAGCATGGGCACGATGTTTGGATTTACACCACTTCTTCCCGGACCCCGATGCAAATTCGATGGTGGCTACTTCTCCACGGCATTCGTGTCAATGGCATCGTCAACGACAAGCGTCATCAAACTGCAATTCAAGGTCGTAGATTTGAGAGGTCGCCATCAAAGTATCCTCCTGCGTTTGGGATTGATTTGCATGTTGACGATTCAGAAGGGGTGCGAATGGAAGGTGAGCAATGCGGGTTTCGTGTTCTGGTCATTCAGCCCGGCGACGAAGACTGGGTAACAAAAGTGACAGCTCTCGCGCTGTAAAAGTCATTTGTTCAGTAATCACTTCCCGCTGACATCCAGGCACACAACATCCCCCGCAGCGTTGCGGCAATAGATTTTTCCGTTGGCGAGCACGGGAGTCGTCCAGCATTTTCCGCCAAGAGCCTGTGTGCGGGAAATGGGTTTGAATCCTTCCGGGCTGACATCGGCAACGGCGAGTTCGCCCTTGTCGCTCAACACAATCAACTTTCCATCCGCGAGCATCAGCGAACCTTTGCCTGAAAACTTGTCCGTCCATTTTACTTCGCCCGTTGCGGCGTCCAGACAGCGCAGTTGGTTTTCGTCCACGCCATAGATATGGCCCTGCCAGATCACGCAACTGTTCATGTGATTGCGCATGTTCTTATTGTTCCAGAGTTCCTTCGGCGGATTGCTGCTCACGTCGAACACGCCGCCACCGTGGTTGTAGCCCGAGGAAATAAACACCTTGCTTCCAAACAGGATCGGATCGGCTGCGTTGACGTCGTATTGTGTCTTCCACGGGAAGCGCCAGACTTCCTTGCCATCCTTGACTTTCACTGCGACGACGTCCCGCTTGATGACCATCATCACCGCGCGTTCACTGCCGGAGTCGAACGGCACGGGAGTCGCGTAGCCGCTTTCCTCTGTGCCTGACGACCAGACGACCTTGCCGGTCTTCTTGTCCAATCCAGCACCGGCACTGCCGATGTTGAGGATGGCCAGGTCGCCTTCGATGAAAACCGAACCGGCAAAGCCCCAGTCCGGCATCGAGGCCTTCAATTCCTCTGCAACATTCTTGGACCAGATCACCGTGCCTTTTGCTGCATCCAGACAATGAACCATGCCGCGTTTGCCTACCGTGAACACGCGGTCGCCGTCCACTGTAGGGGTGGCGCTGGGACCGCCTTCGTAATACTTGGGATCCAGTTTGGCTGCGTAGGAATGTTTCCAAACTTCTGCGCCGGTGGTGGCATCAAAGCAAAAAACTGTGTCCTGATCGCTGGCATTTCCTGTGGTGTACGCGCGTCCCTGACTGACGGAAACGGATGCGAAGCCGGTGCCGACTTTTGCCTTCCACAATTGTTTGGGTGCGGAGGTCCATTTCGCAGACCAGCCTGTTTCTTTGGAGATGCCGTTGTAATCGGGTCCACGCCAATGCGGCCAGTCTGAGGCATTGGCGGACAAAGCGATCAGGAACGATAGGGCAACGGAAGCTTTGGTCGTCATTTTCATCGTCGAGAATTAGCGCAGTGTGGAGCAGGTGTCAACCGCGCGGGGAGTCTAAACTGAATCCACACAGATGTTTTCTCGCGGAAACAGACGTTATGGCACTCCTATTTCCACAACCATGTGATCAAAGGAGCCAAGGCGAGCGCGGGCAGATAATCAGCAAGTTCCACACGGCGGATTTCAAAAATCACCACGCTCACCATGGACACAAGCAAACCGCCTGTGGCATTTACTGAGTCGAGCAGTTGGTGCGAACGGAGAAACGGCTCGGCGTAAAGCCCGCAAGCAAGCGTGATCGTGCCTTGAAGTACGAAGACCGGTAGCGCTGAGAATATCGCGCCGGCACCGAACATCGCCGCGAAGCCCATCATTGCCAGCCCGTCCATCAACGCCTTCACCGCCAGCACCTGCCAGTGACCTTGGCCGCCGTTCTCGGTTGGGAGGCTGGCGTGAATTGCTCCGATGATCCCCAGTGGCGCGGCACAGAAAAGCAACGCACACACGTTCATGCCGTTGCTGAAGCGGTGCGGGTCGTTGGGGCGGTGCGTTTCCATCACCCGTCGCGCGTACTGGCCCAGATGGTTTGAGGTATTTTGAAAATGGAGCAGCTTGCCAAGCAACCGTCCCAGCATGAGCGCGAGCATGACGATGGCGAGTTGTTTGAACATCGGGCCAAACGAAGGGCCAATGCTCAACCATGTGAGCCGCAGCCCGAAGAATATCGCACAGGCGCCGAGCAGGGAGCGAAAGAATGCCTGCGCCTGAACGGATAGCTGCACCGGCCTTGCAAGTCCGATGATTCCACCCAGGATGATGCCCAGAGCATTGATGATGACGCCTGTCATGTGGTGAAATCAAACACGCCGCCAGAGTGCAGCGAAAGGGAAAAATTCATCGCGACATTCATCAAGCGCAGCCTGTTCACCAACTGCCTCCGCTGCGTGCCCAAAGCAAGACCAGCACCCCGCCGGCATCACCGGGGGTTTTGATGTTTTGGAAAACTTGGTCGCGCAGGTTGGCGTTCCACTCGCGGTTCTTCTGAGGCGACTTCAAATCCAGTGATCGGACGCGGCCCACGGAAATGTTGGCGACATCAATGCCGGCAAACTCGATTGCGTTGGTCTGATGTGGTTTCCTTGATGCGCCGAGGCTGGCAATGCTTTGAAAGTTCGTTGCGCCCGTGCCGTTTCTCACCAGGGTCAATTCGGCGAGATCCAATCGCAGCAGGGTGATTTTGAGCCTGCGTTCGACAAGAGCGGCCCGGTCGAACTCGATATGCAGCTCGCGCACGTTCAGAAACGGCGCACCTCCAAATTCCGGCGTGTTGTAGAGCTTGAGATTCTGAATCGTCACCACCGGCGAGAGCAGCCCGACGGAAAACTTTTCGATCTTCACATCCATGCCGGTCTGCGCCCGGATCTGCTGCTCGGCGGCGGCGCGGGCAATTGAATCCTTGGAAAGCACGAGGCCGGCAACGATCAGAACAAGGATCGTGACCAGGATGATCAGCCACTTGATGATTCGCATCATAGACGAATATCCTCGGGCCGGACTTCCAGACACTCATCCTGGTCTTCCCAGATCACTGCCGGATAAAATTCCAGCAGCCGCACGGACAGAACCTTGCCGGCTTGAAACAAAATCTTCTCGGCCTCGCGCGCCGCGTTTTCATAGGCGCGGTCGTAATCACCCGCGCTCTTGCGTTGGCGGTCATCCCAGTGGGCGACTGCATGAACGGGTTCATAAACACCGGCCCAGAAATCGAGTTCAACACGGATCGCCTCGGGGATTTCATCGAACGGCACAAGCGTTTCATTGCAATGCTGGCAGATGAGGCCGGACTCGCGAATATCGCGGGAAAGCAATGGCAGCATCGGTGACCGACAGCAGCCGGATTCTGTGTACGCTGCCGGGGGCGTCGCTAGGCGTTTGTGCCAGATCTGGCGTTCGTGGCCGAGCTGCGAGGCAAGGCGGTATGCGCCGATCAGCGGATGTGACAGCCGCCAGGACTTGCCTTCCAACTGGCCGAGCGTCTGCGCAAGCCAGCGGGCGAGCGAGTGGTCGTCGAAGTCGCGAAAGGCGCGGCCATATTCCTTCCACAACACATCCAGCGGCGCATCTGAATCAATTGCCATGTGGGATTGAGCATGAGGAAATGAAGCCGGGATGTCGAGGCGCGGTGTTGAACCGCAAACGGAAAACAAGCCGTCGCGCAGGCGTAATTCCAGATTCAGGTCTGCACACAAATTCAGAACGCGCCTGTGTGCCAGCCGTCGCGATACTTGCGCTTGAGCAGGAGGTTCGCCTCCTTGTGGTTCGTGAATCTCATCCGGCGATGACTCCATGCGAGGACTTGTCCTGGCGTCCGAATCGCCACCGTGCCGAGCAGGATCGCCTCCGTCATCGGCCCCGTCTGCGCGAAGTGCGATTCCGTCTTGCTCAAGCCGAGACACGCATCCACGAAATGATGATAGTGATCGCGAGGCTCGAATTTTGGGCGTGGATAAGATTCAAACTTTTTCTCCGGCAACAGCGTTGGCCCGCGACCGTGATGATGCAGCAATGCGCCCTCCGTGCCGATCATCATCGCGGATTCCGTGGGGTAATCTTCCACCGAATAGAGCGCACGAATATCCTTGGGCGGATAAAACTCGCCGTCGAACCACTCCACCTTCAATTCCTTGCCCTCGATCAAATCATTGCCTGGAAAAGTCCACGTGATGTGATCTCCCTGCGGCCAGTTGTCAGCGCGCCGTTCGGAGGATTTCTGCCAGGACTCCTGGACCTCCGCCTGCACGCTGAGTGCGGGTTTTATTCCCAGCCCCTTCCACATCGAATCAAAAATATGACAGCCGATGTCGCCTGACCAACCCGTGCCGAAGTCCAGCCACGCGCGCCACTTCGTCTGATGATAAATGTCCGGCGCGAACGGACGCTCTGGTGCCGTGCCAAGCCACAAATCCCACTTCAATGTGGCAGGCGCTTGCTGGGCGGCTGTAGGACGCGGGCCGACGAGCCGATAGTTTTCCACGGCGCCGGGGCGGTTCGAGCAAAGGTAGGCATGTTTGACTTTCCCAATGGCTCCGGTTTTGAGCAGGTGTGCTGTGGTCCGGTCGCCGCTGCCGGCTGCAAGCTGAGTGCCGAGCTGCGTCACCACTTGCTTCTTCACCGCAGCCTCCGTCAGAGCGCGCACCTCCGCCACGTCATGACACATCGGCTTCTGGCAGTAAACGTGTTTGCCCTTTTGGATCGCCGTGTAGGCGATCGGGAAATGCATGTGGTCCGGCACAGCCGCGTTCACCGAGTCAATCTTGTTGCCCTCCTTTTCAAGCAGCTCACGCCAGTCCGAGTAGAGCCGGGCGCCCGGCACGAGCTTGGCCGCCTTGTCCAGGTTGTTCGAATCCACGTCGCACAGGGCGACGACCTGGAGGCGCGGATGTGAAAAGAAACTGTTCAGGTCGTTCCAACCCATCCCGCCCACGCCGATGCACGCATGGTTCAATTTGGAATTTGGCGAGGCAGCACGCAGGCCAGAGGGCAAAATAAACGGCGCGGCGAATCCGGCGAGCGCGGTGGTTTGCAGAAAGCGGCGGCGGGTAAACTGGGTGGAGGATGAAGAAGGTTTCATACGCAGCTAATAACAGCCGAGGCCGGGATGGAATTCGAGAAGAAAATTGACAAACCCTGCCGTGCGCATGGGAGAATCGTTCTCATCCTTGTCGTCGTCCTCGAAAATGGACTCAACGAGCCGAGGACAAGAACGAGGACGAAAGTTCAACGGCACTTTGAATCACAACATCTGAGAATTCCACAATTGACAAATTCCATCACGGGCGTAAAGTCGGCTCACATAACCTGCACGCCATGAAAAGGAAAGCCACCTTCTTCTCGTTCTCTGCACTTTTCAGCGGAGGCAGGCGTGAGTCAGCCGTTGCCCCGCCGGGCAGAGGGTGGTTTGGACCGCCCTCACCCCGGCCCTCTCCCTCCGGAGAGGGAGAATCGTCGTCCGTCTTCAGGCAGAGCGGACGGTCCAAGTCATCCTGCGGCTGCTGGAGCAAGAAGAGAAAGCCTGGCGCTGGCAACGGTGGCTCCGAAACATGCGCGGCGCGCGGTGGCATCTCCCTCTCCTCGGGGGAGAGGGTTGGGG
>JABFSR010000252.1 GCA_013140495.1 Verrucomicrobiota bacterium | reverse complement strand
GCCGTGGGCGGTTGGCTATCGTCCGCGCGTCCCATGGAAAAACCATCGTCCGACAAGAAGCCCGACATGCACAGCGAGGAGTTCCTTCACTTGCTGATGCGCAGACAACTCAAACTCTCCATCGCGTGCGCGTTCGCATTCCTGGTGGTACTGCTCGGCCTGCCGCTGGCCAACTATTTTGCGCCCGAATTGATGGCGAGGCGCATCTTCGGTTTCACGCTCACATGGTTTCTGCTCGGCATCGGATTCTTTCCAGCCGTGTGGTGCATCTCGTTTTATTTCATCCGCCGGTCCATCAGGCTGGAGGAGGAAGAGGTAAAGGAAGTGAAGGACTCAAATACCCAAGCACCCAAAGACCCAATCACCCAAGCCGGCGCGCAAGTGCTTTGGGTACTTGGGTATTTGGGTCCTTGGATACTTTCTCCCCTGTGTGCTTAGAGATTTGATTTCCCGCCATGACACCCATCTTCGCAATCATAGACCCGTGGATTCTGGCTTTCAGCTCCATCACCGTCATCGTGACGATCTGGATGGGCTTTCGCTCGGCGAAAACTTCCAAGACCGCGAGTGATTTCTTCGTGGCGGGGCGCAGCGTGAGCGTGGGCTGGAATGCCAGCGCCATCTCCGGCGAATACCTCAGCGCCGCCAGTTTCATGGGCATTGCGGGCATGGTGATGTCGAGCGGTTACGATGCGCTGTGGTATCCGGTCTGTTACGCGTGCGGGTATCTGTTCCTGCTGTTGTTCATCGCCGGGCCGTTGCGTCGGTTCGGGGCGTACACGATTCCGGATTTCGCCGAAGGACGCTACGACTCACCGCTGTTCCGCAAGATCGCCGTGGTGTTCGTGCTGTTCATCGGATTCTTCTACACGATGCCGCAGATGAAAGGCGCGGGGACGACGCTGGCCTACATTTTTCCGGGGCTGCCGTATTGGGCGGGCGTGGTGCTGGTGGGCGCGGTCATCACGCTCAACGTCGCGCTCGGCGGCATGAAAGGCATCACGCTGGTGCAGGCGTTTCAATACTGGGCCAAGATGTTCGCCATCTCCGTGCCCATCTTCGTGCTCATGGCGGTGTATGGGCATTATGGGAAACAACTCGAAAAGAACTCCGCGCACGTTGGGCGGTCTGAAGTAAGTGAATCCACCCTGAGTGACTATGTCGCGTTCACGCCGTATGTACCCGGAACCAAATTCCACGCGGACATTTTGAAAAGGGCCACCGCGAACAAGGCGAATCCGATCAATCAGGTCGGTAGGCTTTTGGAATCACAATTTCAAACCAACGCGGGTTACGGAAGCGCCTCGGGCGGGCTAAGTTTGGAGGACGTCGCCTTCGTGCTGACCTCGCACGCAAACGCGCGGGTTTATTTTTCTGCAAACTGTCGGCCCACGGATCATTGGCCGGACACATACTCATTCTCGTGGCGTGGAAACCAGAAGTTGGAAGAAAGATCTAGCGAGTTGGAGGGAGAATTTCGGGAGCTGCTCGGCAAGCACGGAGTGGTTCTGTTCAAAGGCGATGGTCGAGCTTGGTATCTTCTGACGACGAACGAATTTGCAGAAGTTCGCTCAAGAAGTGCCGCAGCTATTGCGCGACCGCTGGAGGAGAAAATCTTCATGGAGGCGGTGGCTGGCTGGCCGGAGGCAAAAGGGCTGGCGGAGAGTGGACTCTCGGCCTACGCACCTCCGCAGAATACCGAACGGCTGAAAGTTGCGAACGTTTCACGCGCTGCGGACATCGGGCGCGCGATGGCAGACGCGCGTCACTGGAATGAAGCGATCGCAAAAACTCCGGCTACTATCGGAGATTTGTTGCGTGAATACTGGCGACACAGCGACAAATCCGTCTTCATCAGCAAAGGAATCCGGGACGGGGAAATAGTGGCTGATTTCAGGATGGAAACAAATTCCATTCTTAGTCATGCGGGATTCCTGGACCAGATTGAGGCGGGTTTCAGAAAACAGGGCATCGTCATGGCATCATTGCCCGGTAATACCGTGTTGTTCGTGACCGAAAGCGATATCGCAAAGTTACCTTCTCCTGTGGGTCTTCGGAAGCCTCTCCCCGAAAAAGCCCCCGCCGATTCCACCTGGCTTTCCCCCTTCGGCCCGCTCACGACCAAAGCCGCCAAGGCTGCGAAACTTTCGCCCGAGGAAGCGAAACCCTATTCGCTGCTCTACACCTACTCGCTCATCATCGCGCTGGTCTGCGGCACGGCGGGATTGCCGCACATCCTCGTGCGCTTCTACACCAACCCCGACGGCGTCGCCGCCAAGCGCACCACCATGTGGGTGATGATTCTCATCGGCATCTTCTACGTCTTCCCGCCCGTGTTCGGCGTGATGGGTCGCAACCTGATGCCCGAACTTTACACCGGACTCTCGGGCATGAAAGGGACCGACCAGGTCGTATTGAAACTGCCCACGCTCCTGAACGAAAAGTTCGGCGTGCTCGGTTCGATCTTGAGCGGCATCACCTGCGCCGGGGCGTTTGCGGCGTTCATGAGCACGTTCAGCGGATTGCTCGTCTCCATGACCGGCGCACTGGCGCATGACGTCTATGGCCGGATGTTGCGCCCAAAATCCACTCCGCAACAACGCATGAGGATGTTCAAGATTTCGGCGGTCATCATCGGCGGTGTGGCGATGTTGCTGGGCAGTTTCGTCGAGCCGTTGGAGATCAACTTCATGGTCGGTCAGGCATTCGCCATCGCGGCGGCAAGTTATTTTCCGCTGCTGTTCATGTCTGTCTGGTGGCGCGGCATGACGATGCGTGGGGCGGCGGTTGGCATGTTGACCGGCGGCTTGTGTGCGTTGGTAGCCGCAGCGTTGACCAACGTGAGCAATCTTGCTCTCGACAAAGGGCCGATGGGCAAAATCTTCGCCGGGTTCGCGGGCATGAACGATTTCTGGGCGCACCATCCGCTGTTGCGCATCCTCTGCGAGCAACCCGCCATCTGGACCGTGCCGCTGGCGATCACATTGATGATCGTGGTGAGCAAGGCAACGCGCAAAGAAGTGCCGTCGGATGTGCGCATGAAGATGCTGGTGCTGCATGCGCCGGAGAAGCTGGGACTGAAGCAGGAATACATTCAGGAACATCAAGGCGGGCACTGACGTAGCGGCGGGCGTCCGCGCCTGCCGTAGAGGGCGGGCGTCTCGCCGCCCGGTTTGGCGAAGTTTTGGAAGACTCCGGAATTTTCGAGCGTGTCGGCTTTCCGTGAGCTTTTTCCGCCGGGCTGGAAGCCACGGCTCTACGGCAGGCAGGATGCCCGCCGCTACTCAAAAACTTCACTCACCGCCTCGCGCAGCACACTCACCATCCGTCGCGCTTGGGCCGTCGTCGTGCAATATGGCGGCATGAGCACGATGACATTTCCGATGGGCCGTGTCAGAACGCCGTGCCTTGCCATTGCTTCGCACACGCGGATTCCGGCGCGATCACGCAATGCAAACGGCTTGCGCGTACGCCAGTCTTTGACCAATTCAATTCCCGCGATCAATCCGACCTGGCGCACGTCTCCGACATTGGGAAGCGACCAGAGCGAATTCAATTCGTCACGCAATGTCTGCTCCAGTTTGTTCCGGGCGACGACTGATTGTTTGCTTTGCAGAATCTCTAGGCTGGCAAGCGCAGCGCTGGCTCCCAATTGATTGCCGGTAAAGCTGTGGCCGTGGAAGAATGATTTGAACTCGTGATACTCACCGAGAAAGGCGTCGAACACGTTTTGTGTCGTCAGGGTCGCCGCCATGGGGAGATAACCGCCGGTCAGACCTTTTGCGACGCAGAGGAAGTCGGGTTGAACAGACTCGTGATGACTGGCGAAGAGGGAGGTTGATGGTGGGGCGAGCGTCCTCGCGAGCCGGCTCGTCGGGAGCCTCGCCCCACCTGTTCGTCCGAAGCCGGTCATAACTTCATCCGCGATGAGCAGCGCGCCGTGGGCGCGCGCGATGTCTGTTACGCGCTTCAACCAGTCGGAAGGTTGAGGGATCATTCCCGCTGCACCTTGGATCAGCGGCTCAAAGACGAAACCGGCGTAGGGATTGCCACGCTTCTTTTGCGTGCTGAATCTTTTCTCGACCAGACTGACGCACTCCCAGTTGCACTTGCGATATTCGCGCGCGTCGGCACGCTCGGGTTTTGCCTTGTTGAATGGACAGCGGTAGCAATAGGGCGACATGACCTTGTCTGTCTTGAAGAGCAACCCGCCATAGGCTTTGTGAAATAGATCAATGTGCCCGAGAGAAACCGCGCCGATGGTGTCGCCGTGATAAGCGCCTTCTAGGGAGAGAAAGCGAGGTTTGATTTTTCGTCCTCGCGTTCGTCGGGTGAACTCATAGGCAAGCTTGAGTGCAACTTCGAGCGCGGTTGAGCCGTCGTCGCTGAAGAACACTTTGTTTAGATGAGGCAGAGCTGCTGACGAGCCGTGCCCGGCTCGTGAGGACGCTCGCCCCACCAACTTTGGATTGGAAACTTCGACGAGTTTCTCCGCCAGCAAGCTCGCAGGTTCATTCGCAAAACCCAGCGCCGAGCTGTGCGAGATTTTCTTCAACTGTCGCGTGATGGCGGTGTTGATCTTGGGATGCTGATGGCCGTGAAGATTGGTCCAGATGGAGGAGTTGGCATCCAGGTATTCGTTGCCGTGAACATCCCATAACACTGCGCCTTTACCTGATGAAATGACAACGGGCTCGCGCTTGAGCCAGTCGCGCATCTGAGTGAACGGATGCCAGACATGCGCATGGTCAAGTTTTGCGATGCGATTCATGCGTGGGCTGTGCTGTTCCTTCCGGTCAATCCATCAATCATTGCCTTAGTGTGGAAGTGTTGTCGCCATTGAAACAAGAGCCAAGTGTTCATGGTGTAAAATAACAAAACTGATGCGTTTGCATCTGATGTTGGCTATATTGAAACGCATGTTCGACCCCGTCGTCACCCGCGACCCGACCGCCGTGCAGGTGGAGGTTCAAAAGGCGTATCTCGGCATGTTTCCGGGAGGCGAAAAGCTATTTGTGCCGCGGGTGTTTGGCTGGGCCATTGAATGTTTTACCGGTCACTATCCTGAATATCTGGCGGTTGATGCGCGATATCACGACTTCGAGCACACCCTTCAAGGAACGCTTTGTCTTGCGCGCTTGCTGGCTTGCCGCCACCAAGCCGGTGCAAAGCCTGTTGCGACCGAAAAACTTTTCCAACTGGCCATCGTTGGCATCCTGCTTCACGACACGGGTTATCTCAAGCGACGCGACGACGTAGAAGGCACGGGCGCAAAATACACGGCCACTCACGTGTACCGCAGCGCAGATTTTGCTTTGCGATTGCTCGCGGGAAAAGGTTTTACGCGCGAGGAGATTGCGTCGGTCCAAAACATGATCCGTTGTACGGGTGTGGATGCAATGCTCCACGAGATTCCGTTTCAAAGTAAGCTCGAAGAAGTCCTTGGACACGCGCTTGGCACGGCTGATCTGCTCGGACAAATGGCCGCGGAGGATTACGTTGAGAAACTGCCGGTGCTGTACGCCGAGTTTGTTGAAGCCGCGAAGCATGATCGCGGGCACACGGACTTCATCAGCAAGTTTGGCGGCGAACATGATCTCATGCAGCGGACGCCTTCCTTCTGGCAGGATTACGTGAAGCCAAAACTGGATCGCGACTTTGATGGACTGCATCGTTACCTCAACCAGCCTTATCCCAACGGCAAGAACTGGTATGTTGACTGCATCGAGGCAAACATGGTGAAGCTCAGGGAGCACCTTGCGGCAAGGGTTTGATCGCGGAAGCCGGGTTCGTTATACACTCGGAACTTGGAACTTTGGACTTGGAACTCTAGCCTCTATCAATGTCGCGTGATTACGTCCTGCAACCATTTCAATCCGAGGTTCACCTCTCGATTGATTACGCGCGCGAACTCAATCCACAACAATGTGCTGCTGTGACCGCACCGCCCGGTCCAGCGTTGGTTATCGCCGGTGCGGGCTCAGGCAAAACACGCACACTTACTTACCGCGTCGCGTATCTGCTCGAACAAGGCATCCCGCCAGATCGCATCCTGCTGTTGACGTTCACCAATAAGGCTGCCGCCGAGATGATGCGCCGCGTCACGGATTTGCTCGGCCAGGAACTCGCGTCTCTATGGGGCGGCACTTTTCACTCCATTGGCAATCGAATCCTCCGTCAGCACGCCAAGCTTATTGGGTTTGGACGCGATTTCACCATCATGGATCGCGAGGATGCCAAGCATCTGATCGGCACGTGCGTTGCCGAAGCCGAGATTGATGTGAAGGCTACGCGCTTTCCGAAGCCGGAAGTTCTGGGAGACATTTTTTCACTGGCTCTAAACAAACAGAAATCCGTCGCGGAGATTCTCGGAACGGAATACGGTTACTTCGACACGCTCGCGCCCCAGATCGAGGATATCTCGAAGCGCTACGTCGCGCGCAAACTCGCCAGCAATGCGATGGACTTTGACGACCTTCTCGTGCTCTGGCTTAAGCTGCTCCAAGAGCACGCTGACGTGCGCGAGCTGTATCAGCGGCGTTTTCAGTTCATCCTTGTGGACGAGTACCAGGACACGAACAAGCTCCAGAGTGATCTGATTGATCTTCTGGGTGCGCGCACCAAGAACGTCATGGTTGTCGGCGACGACGCGCAAAGCATTTACGCCTGGCGCGGCGCAAACTTTCAGAACATTCTCAAGTTTCCCGACCGTTATCCCGGGTCCAAAACCTACAAGATCGAGACCAACTACCGTAGCACGCCGGAAATTCTGACCGTGGCCAATGCAGCCATCGCCTCGAACGTGGCACAGTTCGCCAAGGAACTCGCGCCTTCCCGCAAATCCGGTATGAAGCCCGTGCTCGTGGCCTGCCAGGACGCTGCACAGCAAGCCGCATTTGTTGCGCAGCGTGCGTTGCAACTGCGCGATGAAGGCATTGCACTGAACAACATGGCTGTGTTGTACCGTTCCCACTTTCACGCGCTTGAACTTCAACTTGAACTCACGCGCCGAAACATCCCATTCAGCATCACCAGCGGCATGCGTTTCTTTGAGCAGGCTCACATCAAGGACGTGACGGCTTATCTCAAGCTGATCACAAATCCGCGTGATGAACTGGCTTTCAAACGGCTTGTGTTGTTGTTGCCGGGTGTCGGTGGGAAGGGTGCGGAAAAACTTTTCAAAGAATTTCAAAGAGAAGTCCAAAGCCCAAAGTCCAAAGCCCAAAGTCCACTGGCCTCGGCGTTGCAAGGCTGCTCCAAGGCTGTTCCGAAGAAAGCCGCGCTTGCGTGGGCACAGTTCGCCACGACCATTTCCCAATTGGAAGCGCCCGACATCCGCATCAGCGCGGCTAAGATGATTCCGCTCGTCATCGAAGCGGGTTACGACGATTACCTGAAGGAAAACTTCGCCAACTACCGCACTCGCATTGATGATTTGAAACAACTCGCCATCTTCGCGCAGCAGTTCGCGACCGTAGATGAATTTCTCACGCAAATGGCGCTGCTCACCAACGTCGAGGCAGAAGACGATCAGCAGCCTGCCAACCGTGATGATGAGAAAATCCGGCTTTCAACAATTCATCAGGCAAAGGGACTGGAGTTCGACGTCGTATTCAGCATCATGCTCTGCGACGGCTTGTTTCCATCCGCACGTTCTTCAGAGACCGATGAAGGTCTGGAGGAGGAGCGGAGATTGTTTTACGTCACCGTCACACGGGCGAAGAACGAACTGTATCTCTGCTATCCACTCATCCGCGCCGGTTATGGGAACAGCGGCGCCACGATGCAACAACCGTCGCGCTTTCTCGACGAAATTCCCAAGGAGCATTTGGACGAATGGAATCTAAGAACATACGGATAACACAGCGCGGTGGTGATTTGCCGCCGGTATCCTCGGTGGCTGCTGACATCATCAGTTCCGCCACGCATGAGCGTCCGGCGGATGCCGTGCTGCGTGAAATGTTCGCACGACGTCGCGATTGGAGTGCTCAATTCAAGGGAGAGGTGAGCGCGGCGGTGTTTGATTATTTCCGTTGGTACGGCTGGGTAAAAGATGAAGCAACTGTGGAATCAGGTTTGCGCCGGGCGTGGAAGCTGGCGGCGAGTTTTGCAGAGAACCCTGATGCAATCTTGCCGGAGGCGCTCAAAGACAAGGCCGTGCCCGCGTGGATTGGTGGCGAAGTCGAACTGCATGATTCATGGTTGCGATCCCTACAGAGCAAATCGCATTTATGGTTGCGTGCCAAAAAGGGGCAGGGCAGGGCGCTCGCAAAGAAACTGGAGGCGGCCAAGGCTGCGACACTAGGATTGCTGCCGGATGCGGTTCTGTTTCACGGCGAGGAGGATTTATTTCAGTCGCCGGAGTTTCACGCGGGCGAGTTCGAGATTCAAGATGCCGCATCACAAATGGTCGGGATGCTGTGCGATCCAAAACCGGGTGAGACCTGGTGGGATGCCTGTGCTGGTGAGGGAGGAAAGACGTTGCATCTGTCAGACCTGATGGAGAATCGTGGATTGATTTGGGCGAGCGACCGTGCGGATTGGCGATTGGCGAAGCTGAAGCGTCGTGCGGCCAGGGCGAAGATGTTCAACTACCGGGCCGTTGTCTGGGACGGTGGTGTGAAGCTGCCAACAAAGACAAAGTTCGATGGCGTGTTGGTTGATGCGCCCTGCAGCGGCGTTGGAACATGGCAGCGTAATCCGCACGCGCGTTGGACGACGACTCTCACGGACGTGAAGGAACTCGCAGAAATCCAGAAGCGTTTGCTCGCACACGTTTCTGCGGCCGTGAAGCCGGGAGGCAAGCTGGTTTATTCCGTTTGCACGTTGACACGTTCCGAGACGGAAGATGTCGTGAAGAATTTCAATGATAGTCAAACGGTGTTTGAGCCGTTGCCATTGCGGATGTCATTCTTGGGGGAAAAAGAAAGCAGCCGGGAAAACCCGGCTGCTGTGAAATGGATCTGGCCGCAAGACTTGGGCGGCAACGGAATGTTTATCGCCGCGTGGCGGCGAAAGGCTGTCTAGTTCGACCGCAGAAAGTCGTCCGCTTCCATGACAGTGCTGTCATCAAATCTGCGGTTTGGCCCGGCGGAACGGATCAGTACGCCGACGTCGGAAAAGTAGATTCGGAGTGGCGTTCCCCACGGATCAACGTATTCGCCTTTCTCGTTAAGTTCGGTTTTGCGTCCCACGAGGATGATGACATTCTTGGCGTTGTCGCCCTGCAAAGCCTTGGCAACCTGTGCGTTTCCGCCCTTGGGGTACTCACCGACGCGTTCCTTGTATTTCTGGAGACCGACAAAGAGGTTTTCAACATCTTCGTTGAACTGGGCGGTTTTGGCATTTGCGCGGAGGGTTTTCCATGCGGAGCTTGCGTAAATAATACCGAAGATCACGGTCAGGAAACCAACGCCTACGAGTATTTTCTTCATGCACTCGGTTTAGCAGGTGCAATACCAAGGATGAGCCCGGGTGAATAACCCGGGTGAAAACCACCTTTGACGCCTGGTCAATCTGCTGTCGGATGAGGGTCAGTGTTTCTGAGGCGGGGCAGTGCTTGCACGGATCTCCAGCTCGGCAGAAAGTCGTTTTGATTGCACGGACTCCCCACGAATCAGTTGCATCAGCATGTCGCAGGCGGCAACTCCGAGCCGGAACTTGGGCTGGCGGATGGTTGTCAGCGGGACGCGAAAGTATTCCGAGACGAGCACGTTTCCAAAACCCACGAGTGAAATGTCTAGCGGGATGTTCACGCCTTGTTGAAGAAGCGTGACGCCGCAACCAATCGCGACCATGTCATTCACCGCGAGCACGGCGGTGGCATTGCAATGTTCATTGATCATCTGCAGCGCCGCCTTGGTGCCGTCCTCGATTGTAGCTCCTGCGTGGAAGACCATGTGATCATCCACATCCAGCCCCGCATCGCGCATCGCCCGGCGATGTCCCTCAAATCTTTCCTGTGCCCACGGTGCGGCAAGCGGACCGGTGAAATAGGCGATTCGACGGTGGCCAAGGTCAAGAAGGTGTTTTGTTGCGAGAAAACTGGCCTGGATGTCGTCGCTTTGTGCGCAGACGAACTGGCTGCAAAACGCCGCAGGCGAACCAAGCAACACGACTGGAACTTTTCTAACGAGCAATTCCTTGTAGATGCGGACACTGCTCTCCATCCGGTACACAGGCGCAATGAGCAGGCCTTCCACGCGTCGCGAGAGCAATCTACGGATGCACGTTTCTTCAATCTCTGAATGATTCTGCGTGTGTGTCAGCAGGATGTCGTAGCCAAGCTCCCGCGCTCGCTGTTCGATCGCAAAAACCATACGCGCAAACACGGGATTCGTCGTGGTTGGAATTACCAGACCGATCAGTTTCGATTTGTTCGTCCGCAACAACTGCGCGCCGGAGTCAGGCACGTAGCCCATTTCGGCAGCGACCTTTTTGATTTTTGAACGGGTGGAGTCGGAGACGTCGCGTTGATCGCGCAATGCCTTGGATACGGTCATCACGGAAACGCCGACCCGTCTGGCAATGTCAACAAGTCTTACCATGTGCTCAGAGGTAGGTGCCCCGCCAGTGGAGTTTGCGGCGCAATGCTTCAAAGAAGGAGCTTCCGGCAGGGTGCATGAAGCGTACGCTGTGACGGCTGCGGCGCACAGTCACCACATCTCCGGGTGAAAGTTCGCCCATCAACTCACCGTCCGCGCTGAGAATTGTCGCAGACGTGGAACTGATCGGTTCTATCCGTATGGTTGAGTCCAGCGGCAGGATCAGAGAGCGGTTCGAAAGCGTGTGCGGAGAGATGGGCGTGATGGCAAAGACATCCGCGACGGGTGAAACGACAGCGCCCCCCGCTGCGAGCGAATAGGCGGTGGAGCCGGTGGGTGAACTGACAATCAATCCGTCGCAGCGATAGCGTGTGAGCGGTTCGCCATCCACTGCTACAGCGAGTTCGATGAGCCGTGAGACTTCGCCACGACTGACGACGATGTCGTTTAGTGCGTTCTTTCGTATTGTTTTCTTTCCGCGTCGGGCCGTGGCTTCAATCAGGGCACGGTGTTCAAATGTGAACTCACCTTGCAGCACCAAACTCAGCGCGCGATCCAGATCATCTGAGGGAACGGCGGTCAGAAAGCCAAGTCCGCCGATGTTGATGCCCAGGACGGGTGTCGAGGCTCCGGCAATTTCCCGTGCGACGCGCAACATAGTGCCATCGCCACCAAACACGAGCAACAGATCCACACTGCGCGCCAGCGTGAGCATGTCAGGACACACTTCGGCCTTGAGTCGCGCGAGCTTGTCGGTGGAGGCGTCTGAGAAAAGTTTGCGGCCCGACTTGCGAATGATGCGGGCGGCCTGGGCCACGGTAGTTGCGCAGGATTTCTTCTGCGAATTGCCGATGACACCAATGCGTTTAAGTTTGTCAGCCTTGTTTTTCAATCAATACCAGAAATTCTTTGTTTCCCGCCGGCCCCATCAGCGGTGATTCCGCGACGCCGATCCACTTCAATCCGGTTTCCGCGCGGATAAATTGTTCAAGTTCCTGCAGCACGCGCTCGTGAATGGCGGGGTCAGTAATGACACCAGCGCCTTTGTCCGCCTCGGTCTTGCCTGCCTCGAACTGCGGTTTGATCAGCGCGACGATTTTAGCGACCGGTTTCAACAAAGCAACGATGGGCAGAACTATTTTGCGCAACGAGATGAACGAGCAGTCGATCACCGCAACGTCGGCGGGTGAATAGGGCTGCGGCATTTGCGAAAGCGCTAGATGACGGGCGTTGGTCTTCTCCATCACTACAACGCGCTGATCACCTCGGAGTTTCCATGCGAGCTGCCCGTGACCGACATCCACGGCGTAAACCTTCGCTGCGCCGGCTTGCAACAAACAATCGGTAAAGCCGCCTGTTGACGCTCCGACATCAATGGCGGTGAGACCTGTGACGGCAAGTTGGAAATGGGCAAGCGCATGTTCGAGCTTGTGCCCGCCGCGACTGACAAACTTTTCCGGCGTGGCGAGTGCGAGTTCGTCGTCGTTGGCGACAGAATCGCTCGGTTTGCGGGCGGGCTGACCGTTTACGAGCACCTGACCGGCCATGATTGCGCGCTTGGCTTTCTCGCGGCTTTCACAAAGTCCGCGATCCACGAGCGCTTGGTCCAGGCGATTCACGCACCGAGAATATCGTGTCCCATGGGAAACTCACGCGAAGAAATCGAAGTTGGTGAACACTGAATCATCGCTGCGAAAGTTCGATTACGTTTGAATCAGAGTGTGGACTCAGCCAGCCTCAAATAAAGCTGACGCCTTATGATTTCATTGCCACAGCATCGTGTCTGGTTGTTATGGGTGCGGGAGTTGATCCAGTTGGGTTTTCTCGTCGCCGTTTTGACGTTCGCTGCTAACTCGGCGGCCGCAGACTGGCCTCAATTTCTTGGGCCAAACCATGACAACACCTCGAGCGAAACCGGCCTGCTGGATGCCTGGTCCACGAATGGGCCAACTCAGGTTTGGGAGAAGAATGTCGGTTCAGGTTACAGCGCGCCTTCGGTGCTTGGCGGATTGGTCATCTTGCATCATCGCATCGGCAACGAGGAAATCGTTGAAGCGATGGATGCCGCCACAGGCAAAACGAAGTGGCAGCACAAGGACGCGAGCCAGTTTCGCGATCCATTCGGTTACAACAACGGCCCGCGTTGCACGCCGTTGCTCGCATCGAACCTCTGTTTTACTTTTGGTGCAGAAGGCAAATTGACCTGCCTGTCGCTTGCAGATGGCAAGTTGGTCTGGCAACGCGACACCACCAAGGAATGGAACGTACCCGAACCGTTCTTCGGTGTTGGTAGCACGCCGATCCTTGAGGGCGGGAAATTGATTGTGATGGTCGGTGGACAGCCAGACTCTGGCGTCGTCGCACTCGATCCTGCCACGGGCAGGACAATTTGGGAAAGCGTCGGCAGCAACACTTGGAGTAGTGTCTCGACCCTCACCGCGCCCGCAATCAAGCCTTACGAGTGGAGAGGTTCAGAAAAGCTCGCCAGCTACGCCTCACCCATCGCCGCGACAATTCATGGGCAGAGACATTTGTTTTGTTTCATGCGGCAAGGTCTTGTTTCGTTGAACCCGACGAACGGCGAGGCCCGCTTCACCCGCTGGTTTCAGTCGCCCGTCAATGAATCTGTCAACGCCATGACTCCGGTCGTGCAGGACGACATCGTCATGATCTCGGCTTCGTACTATCGGATTGGTGCGGTGGCGTTGCGGGTGAAACCGGATGGCCGTTCCTTCGATGAACTTTGGCGCAGTCCGCAAAATTCCTACGAGCGCGACCCGGCCACCGGTGCTTATCCCGAACCTGTGTTGGAAGTGCATTTCAACACGCCTGTGCTTCACGAAGGTTTTCTCTACGCCTTCAGCGGACGCAACGAACCGGATGCAAGTTTCCGGTGTGTCGAATTCAGGACTGGTCGTTTGATGTGGAGTCGGAATGAAAGCTGGCCGGCGCATAGCAAGGAACAGCCTCCGGTTTACGGTCGTGGATCGGCGATTCTGGCAGGCGGCAAACTCATCGTGCTGGGTGAAGGCGGGAAGCTGGGAATGTTCCGGCTCAACTCATCGAGGCCGGACGAAATCTGTTCGTGGCAGGTGCCGCAACTACGCTATCCCTGCTGGGCCGGGCCGGTGCTTTCACAAAAGCGACTTTACCTCCGCAGCGAAGACAGACTGCTGTGCTTCGACATGGCCAAACCGAATTAGGATACGCGTGAAATCTCGCTCGTGCTTCACGAGTGACGCACGTTGGTTCAACTTCACGCGCTACCAACCGCGTGTTGATGCCAGGACAAACGAGTCATGGACTTTCCCGGCATAACCAGCCAACATGCGCACGTTCCCGTTTGGCGAGTTCGGATCGGGATGTCCCTTGTGACCACAAGAATTATGATCGAAAAGAAAACCATCACGTCGGCCACGGATCAAACCCCGGCCATGGAATCCGGAGAGAGCAGGTTCCAGCGCATCCTGTTGCGCACCGAATTCAAACCCTTGAAAGCCGTGTTCGACAATCTGGCGATTTCTGTTGCTGTCATGCATGCGGCGATCATCACCACGAATTCCTACCAGTTGTTCCTGGGCAAGCTCGGCTATCGCGTCGTTGTGGTTCCGCAAATCCACGAGAACGATTGCTACTCCCGCCTCGGGCCCAAAGGCGGCATCCGCGCCGTGCTGCCGATTCACGACACAGCCACCTACAGCACCATGGTTACGCTCGTAAACTATGATTCCACTCTGACGACAACAGCGAACTCGATTGATTTCTATGACCACCAACTGGCCGATTTCAAAGTCCAATTGATGAGCCGTTCTGGAAACGCAGGGTGAGCAGCTTTTGGAAAGGGCAGATGGAAAACGCGAGACTCCTTGAAAGTTTTGCGCACGGCTCGCCATTGCGGGTGGCAGGGGTCAAATCACCTGTCACCCCGCACCTTTGTCAGGGCTCGCCCGTGGCCAGCACGCAGCGAAACCCGGTGCTGCTGCCGCGGCCCTCGGAAACGCCGCTGCGGTGGGAGGAGAGCATGGCGCGAGGCTCGACGCTTTGCCAGGAGGCACCGCGGACCACGTGATTGGTCTGGCCCTTATCATACCAATCCTCGCACCACTGCCACACATTTCCGGTCATATCGTAGAGGCCAAAACGATTCGCTGGGAAACGACCCACGGGTGAGGTGGTGGGGAAGCCGTCGTCGTAATTGCGAATCACGCGCAAATCCGTGAAGCTGTCCTTGGCGGCGCGGTCCGCGAAGTTGCCGACGCCGTTGGGCGGTGGCCATGATGTGCCCCAGGGATAGAGGCCTTTGATGCGCTCGTCTTTGTTCACCGGCAGGCCTTCGTTTTCCTTTTTCAAGCCCACGGCCTTGCTCCACTCGGCATCGGTGGGCAGGCGGTAAAATTGTTCAGCCGAGATGAGCCTGGCCTGCTGTTCCTTCAGGGTGAGCCAGCGACAGAACTTCCGCGCATCGTCCCAACTGACCATCGTGACGGGATGGTTCGGCGCGCTGCTGACGGGAACGCCTTGGAACTCGACGTTCCGCCATGCAGGGTCAATGTCAGATGCCGTCGTAGCATACGTGGCGTAATCCTGGACCTGGGTGTCCCAGGCGCAAAAGAGGGTTTTGGTACCCGGGATGGGGATAAAGACCATACCCAAGCTGTTGGTCCAACGGGCCAGTTCGAGAGTCGGATAGAAGGCGCGTTCCAACGGCGCAGTCCACGAGACTTCGCCATAGGCTGGCAATGTGAGATTCGTCCGGACCGGATGATACCCTTTGGCGAGCAATTCCAGATGAAGCGTTGGACCGCCCGGGAATTCGTAAAGTCCATCCTGCCCTTGGACGGGCATGCCATCGTTGACCAGAGTAAACTGCGCGGGCGGGAGGGTGTGGACGCGCAAGAGGGAGCGGTTGGGAATGGAC
>JABFSR010000263.1 GCA_013140495.1 Verrucomicrobiota bacterium | reverse complement strand
GAATGGACGTGAGCAGTTCGGCATAAGCGGCCGTGTTGAAAACCAGGCCGCGCGTCTCGTTGGCGATGCGGAAGGGGAATGATTTGTCGCCGGCCTTGAACGCGCCTTCGAGGTCCCCCGCGCGTTCCTCCGCAACAAACGAATATTCCTGGCCATTGAACTGGATGTGGCCGCTGGGCTTCGGGGCGGCAGACTCGAATGTGATGAGCAGGCGCGGGGAACGCCAGCCGCCTTCCAATTTTGGCAACGTCTGCCGATGGAGTGTGGTGGTAAAACTGCCGGTGGTGAAAATGAGCTTGTCGCCGGAGGAAAGCACGCTGAAGGGCCAGAACTGATCGCCATCGGTAAACCGGCCTTCCAAGCCGTTGCTTTTCGGTTCAGCCTCGACGTTGTAGTTCCGGGCCTGGAAAAGCAGTGTGCCCTTCCATTTGCCGGCCTCGGCCAGCAGCCGCAGGTCAATACCCTGGCCACGAAACCGGCCAGTGTAGTTTTCCTGGGCGGCTGGCTCGCCGGAATTCTTCCGCGTGGCCTGCTCGAAGGGATTCGGGCTGGTGGCAACCGCCCGCACAGGCTGCGGTGCGGGGGGTTCGAGGCGGAGGAATTCGTCGGCGATTCGCATCAATGCGTCCTCGGGCCATTCAATGGCGCTAACTTTCGGGTCACCGAGCACGACGCGCGCGGCTTTTTGAAACAATTCTCTGTTCCGTCGGCTCAGTTCGTCGCGCGACGGGTTGTCTGGGAAGTCGCAGGTGAAAAAGTCCGACCACCGCGGGCTGCCTGGCAGGTGGAGCATCTCCTGGGTTCCGGCTTGCTCCACCAGGCCCGGGTTGACGTTTTTGAAGCCGAAACCGATCTGCTCTCCGTTGGTGCCGTAGAAGTTGATCCGGGTGGTGAGGGTGATCGAAAGCGGTTTGAGCGAAGAGAATGCCCGGCTTAGGGCGGGATGCCTTCCCAGGTCTGTGGTGGTGATGGTGCGGCCGGGACGGCGAGCCACGATGAGGTCGGATTTGTGCCAATCCCAACTGAAATTGAAATCGTGGACGGGCTCGCCCAAGATGGTGGAGAGGGAGTAGGTAAGAGTGAACTTGCCGAGATAGTTGTGACCACCGGGCACATCAGGGGAATCGAGGGCGGCCACCGCGCCCGGTTCGGCAGAGAGGGTGAGAACGCCCTTGTGGACGCCATTGGTGGTCCAATGGGAGTCGGCGCGGGCCTGGGGCAGGACCGCGAGCGCAAAGGCCAGTAATACGATTGACTTCATGTTTGCTTGCGTGGCGGTCGGTTTCTGAGTCAGAAACCGGTTGCGCACAGGCTTCACTACGTTCCGTTTTCTGGAAGCAGAATGAACCGTGGATCGCCAAAAAGCAAATTCCTGGCAACCAAGTTCGGCGACGATATTCCGACGATATTTTATTTTGTTCTTTGCCGGACTTGGCGGTAAACTTCGCTTCAGTGAAATTACCTCGTTCCCCCTGGCTGCCCGCCGTTTTATTCGCGGCTGTTTCCAGCGCGTTTGCCGCGCTCACTCCGGAGCAGGTGAAACAATTGCCGCCGCCCGCCTCGCACACCGTCAATTTTGCGAAGGAAATCAAGCCCATCCTGGAAACCAGTTGCAACCAGTGTCACGGACGGGGCCGCGCGAAGGGAGAATTCCAGATTGATTCGAGGGAGACGTTGTTCAAAGGTGGTGCTACCGGGCCGGCGATTGCGGCGGGTAAAAGTGCGGAGAGCCTGCTTGTTGAATTGGTCGCCGGCTTGGATCCGGAGAGCGTGATGCCGAAGAAAGGCACGAAGCTGACGCGGGAGCAGGTTGGCGTTTTGCGGGCCTGGATTGATCAGGGCGCACCATGGGATCCAAACGTGACGTTTGCGCGTATCGAGCCGGCCAATCTGAAAACGCGCCGCCCGGAACTTCCGAAGAGCCGGTCCAAAAATCTCAACGAGGTTGACCGCTTGCTCGAACCGTATTTCACGGCAAACAAAATCAAGCCGGCAAAGCCCGTGGATGATCGTGCGTTCGCGCGCCGTGTTTACCTTGACGTGGTCGGTTTACTTCCGCCTCCGGATGCAGTTGAGAAATTTGTTGCTGATCGTAGCAGGGACAAACGCGCAAAACTTGTGCGACGTTTGCTGGCTGACAATGAGGGCTACGCGTTGCACTGGCTGTCGTTCTGGAATGACATGCTCCGGAACGATTACAAAGGCACGGGCTACATTGATGGCGGGCGCAAGCAGATCACGCAATGGCTCTTTACAGCGCTGGAAACCAACAAACCGTATGACCAGTTCGTCGCTGAATTGGTGAATCCCACCCCGGCGAGCGAGGGATTTACCAAGGGCATCGTGTGGCGCGGAGTGGTGAACGCAAGCCAGACTCCAGCGATGCAGGCCGCCCAAGGTATCTCGCAAGTGTTCATGGGTGTAAACCTCAAGTGTGCGAGTTGTCACGACAGTTTTGTAAACGACTGGACACTGGCTGATGCCTACGGTCTGGCGGGCGTCTATGCCGACGGACCGCTCGAAATGGTTCATTGCGACAAACCCACCGGGAAGATCGCTGCGCCGAAATTCATTTACGCCCAGTTTGGTGAATTGGAGACTTCCACAAACAAGGCCGTGCGGTTGGAGCACCTCGCACAACTCATGACCAAGCGCGCGGACGGACGTCTTTCCCGCACGCTCGTGAACCGGCTCTGGCAAAAATTCTTCGGGCGCGGCCTTGTTGAACCTCTCGACGACATGGAGCACCCGGCATGGAGTCCGGATGTGATTGATTGGCTGGCTGAGGATTTTGCCGATCACGGTTACGATGTGAAACACTTGATCGAAGTCATGCTGACATCGCGAGCGTATCAATTACCTGCAATCCCGGCGACCGAGCAAGATAGTCCGGAATTTGTTTTCAAGGGGCCGCTGGTGCGACGGTTGTCTGCGGAACAATTCAGGGACGCAGTGGGCGCGCTTACCGGGGTTTGGTATGAGAAGCCCGCGACACAGTTCATGCGCGCGGATGGTTCCACGAACCAATTCTCCGCAACCCGGGCTGCGCTGGTTGCTGCGGATACGTTGCAAGTGGCGCTTGGCCGGCCAAACCGGGAGCAGGTGTTGACTTCCCGTGCGAGCGCGGCAACCACGTTGCAGGCACTGGAGTTGACGAATGGAGCGGAACTGGCCGACGTGGTTCAGCGTGGGGCGGAAAAGGTGGTTGCAATTCCATCGCCCACGAAAGACGTGGTCACCACACTTTACACGAAGGCTCTAGGTCGCAAGCCAACGCGGACCGAGGCTCAATTGGCAACGGGTCTGGTCGGTCAACCTGTCCAAAAGACCGGCGTGGAAGATTTGCTTTGGGGTCTGACCATGATGCCGGAGTTTCAACTAATTTACTGACCATTCGAGATATGAGCACAAATTCAACCTGGTCCCGGCGCGACTTTTTGAAGACCGCCAGCGCGGCAACTCTTTCGGCCCTCGCAGCCGGGTTTCCGCGCGTTGTCCATTCGGCAGAAGTGGACGTGGAGAAAATCAAAGCCACCGCTGATACCGTCATCGTGTTGTGGATGGGGGGCGGTATGGCGCACACGGAAACTTTTGATCCAAAACGCTACACGCCGTTCGAGAAAGGCATGGCTCCGGACTCGTTCCTCAGCACGTTTCCGAGCATTCCAACCGCCGTGGATGGCATCCGGTTTTCCGAAGGGTTGGAAAAAATGGCGGCAGTCATGGATCGCGGCACGCTCATCCGTTCCTACACGGCTGGCGATCTCGGTTTCATTCTGCATTCGCGTCATCAGTTCCACTGGCATACCGGTTACGCCCCGCCACAGACAGTTGCCGCGCCACACATCGGCGCGTTCATGTCACGCACGCTCGGGCCGTTGAATCCTGCCGTGCCGGCATTCATCAACATCGGTCAGCGCTTTGATAATGGCGAGGGCGAGGAGTTGAAGGCTTTCACGACCGCCGGCTTTTTGGGCAGTGAATACGGGC
>JABFSR010000126.1 GCA_013140495.1 Verrucomicrobiota bacterium | reverse complement strand
CGTGAGGAGCGCTGCGAAATCACAGACCCCTTCACAGGACAGTCGCGGCCCGTCGTTGGACTCCAGCTTTCCTATGCGACCGCAGTAGGCGCAGGCGGGATGACGAGGTTTCTGCCGAACCAATGGGACATGAGTTTCCGCCTGCGCGACATTCCGGATTCGGTGGACGAGTTTACGGGCTTTTGTAAAGGAAGAGATCTGCTCGGGGGCGACATGCTCGGCTACGGCTCGATCAATGAATACAAGGCCACCGGCAAAGCGAAAGTCCGCAACGTCTGGCTGCCGGAAGAATACCGGCACGGCAAAATACCAGACACGAAACATCTGCTTGAAAGTCCGGCAATGCGGGAATGGATCAACGACTTCAAACCTGAGAACAGTGCGCGTGAGACACTCAAACTCGGCACGACATTCGACGGCGATGCCCGGCACATCCTTTGGGCCGCAGACGTGTGGTTCAGCATCAAGAAACATTGGGTGCTGGAGTTGCAACACCTCGTTCGTGCCCGACACACTCAACAAAATGCCCACTGACGAACTATTCTGGCGACGCACCGTCGTCTGCGCGGGTGCGCTGATCTACTGGGGCGGTGTTTATGTCCAGGGTCGACGCATCCGCAAACGCATCGGGCGCTCGCCCAATCTGAAACCGCGCGACACTCGCGAGCGATTGCTCTGGGCCGGCTGGATGCTGGTCATTCTGGCGTGGATTGTTCAGCCGCTGCTGGTCGGAAGCAAAGTGGAATTGCCCGGGTTGCGCATTCATCCTCAATGTTTGCATCCTGCCGGTTTGATTGGAGGCATCGTGTTCACCGTGGCGGGCTACGCGTCCACGATCTGGTGTTACGTCATCATGGGCAACGCGTGGCGCATCGGCATCAACCGGAAGGAAAAGAACGAACTCGTCACCGCCGGACCTTACCGCCGCATCCGTCATCCGATCTACGCGTTTCAATCCCTGATGCTCGCAGGTGCAGTGTTGTTGCTGCCGACGATCTGCTCCGTCGCGGTTCTGTTGCTGCATCTGATATGCGTAATAACGAAAGCCAAGGACGAGGAAGCCTACCTTCTCGGCGTCCACGGTGACGCTTATCGCGAGTTCATGGTGAAGACGGGAAGGTTGTTTCCAAAGTTTTGGTGAGTGCTTCAACGTAAAGATGCGAAGACGCGGCTGGCATGGTTGAAATTAGATATTGGCAGCAGCGCCGGGCTTTGTATCGTGTGCGCCGCTATTTTTAACCGATTAAACTTATGGCCAGAACTGAACGACACAAAATTCACAACCGCGAAGCCATTGCCGACATGCCGGAATGGATGAAGGAAAAGAACTGCCCGCACAAAAAGAAATACATGGCGGGCAAGCGTATCCAGCCGAAGAATCTCACCGGCAAGGAAAAGCTCACCTACATCATTGACGAGTGCTTCCTCGCCTACAACTCGGCCCGCCTCAAGGAAGCCTGCCAGTTGTTCACCGAAAACATGCTCGAGAAGGACGTGACCATCGGCATGAGCATCAGCGGCGCGCTCACGCCCGCTGGTCTCGGTTGTTCCAGCATCATCCCGCTCATCAAGGCCGGCTTCGTGGATTGGATCGTCTCCACCGGCGCGAACCTTTATCACGACTTGCACTTCGCGCTGAATTACCCAGTGCACTCCGGCAGTTTCAAGTTCGACGACACCGATCTGCGCGACAACGACCTCGTCCGCATCTACGACGTCGTGATTCCTTACTCTGACGGCTTGATGGCCACAGATGAATTGCTCCGCGAAATCCTTTGCCGCCCTGAATTCCAAAAAGAAATGGGCACGACCGAGCTTCACTATCTCATCGGCAAATACGCCGCCGAATGGGAGCGCAAGCACAAGCTCAAGGATGTCTCTGTTATGGCCGCCGCGTATCGCGCGGGCGTGCCGTGCTTCACCAGTTCACCCGGCGACTCGACCATCGGCATGAACGTCGCCGGCGTGGAATTGCGCGGCAGCAAGCTGCGCGTGAATCCTTCGATTGACGTGAATGAATCCACCGCCATCGTCCTCGCCGCCAAACGCAACGGCGGTCGCAGCGGCGTCGTCCTCTGGGGCGGCGGCAGTCCGAAAAACTTCACCTTGCAGACCGAGCCACAGATTCAAGAAGTCTTGCGCATGAAAGAAGTCGGCCAGGATTTCTTCATCCAGGTCACCGACGCGCGTCCTGACACCGGCGGTTTGAGCGGTGCGACGCCCGGCGAAGCGGTGAGCTGGGGCAAGGTGGATCCGACCAAACTCCCCGACGCCATCGTCTGCTACACCGACACGACCATCGCGATGCCGTTGCTCACGCACTACGCGCTTGCCAAGCGCAAGCCGCGCAAGTTGAAGCGGCTCTACGATCAATTGCCCAAGATGATGAAAGCGTTGACGAAGGAATACTTCGTCCACAACAAGGTCAAGATGCTCGACGGCAGCGAACCGAAGTTCTGATCGTCAGACCAACATTTGATTCAGGCGAAGGCGACCTCCGGGTCGCCTTCGTGTTTCTTCTGGTGGAGCACGACCGCGCCAAAGCGACCTCCCCGCGCTGCAACAAAGTAAAATCGGTTGCGCGGCGGCAGCACCGCGCGGGTCTTACCCTCTTAACACGATAACCGCATTGTCGATTTGATTTTCGACTATCTTAATTGCCTTGCTGTTGGCGAAAGTGTGCATGAAGGCATGGTGAATCGTCAAAACTGTGTCTTGAACAGGCTGGCTGTCTTCCATGCGAACGATCTTCATTCCAATTGAAATCGCCTCATCAATATTGATGTGGCGAGCGTGAGTTTTGGTGTTGTCGTGATCGCCAAGATAACCGACCACTTTAGCTGCTTTTTCTGCGGCATTGGGATCGCCGCTAAACATCCCTGTTTTGAGCCACTCCGTTGCCATTTCGTTAGCAAACTGAACTGCGTTGCGACACTCGCCAATGAAAGTCGGATGATATTTGCTCACCACTTCGCGCCAGATGGGAAGGCTGGCTGGATCATCTTTTACAGCCTGGATTGCTTCTTCGAACTCTTTGATAACACCGTGAGCTGGGATACCCCCAAACTGCGGATCAATCGGCCCAAGATTTGATTGCTTGCCCAAAACAACCTCCTGACAAGCACAAGCGATCATAGTGCCGGCTGACATGGCAAGTTGCGGAATAATCGCCCGAATATTCCTTCCAAACATTCGGTGTAGATAATCAACGATCGATTCAGTCGCAGCAAGATCGCCTCCGGGAGTGTGCAGTAATAGATCGAGGCCCTTGGTCCGATCTAATTTGTGAACCGCCGCCATAAGGCCGTTCTTGTCATCATCCCCAATCGATGTATTGCCAAGATTTGGATTTTGAAGCCAACCAGAGTAGTAAGCGATTACGTTTCGCCCCGTGAGTTCGGACAGGTGCTTGATGTATTTTCGCCGAACATAATCAAGCGCGTCCCGGCGGTTGCAGTGCTGGATTTCCCCCAAGACCTCGTTCCAGCTAGGCATAGGAAAATTGTTTATTCGTTGGCTGACGACGTAACGGAATACCGGGTGTGGGCATATTCCATTCTATCACAACGCTTGAAATTCCGGCCGAATTGCTCCGGATTAGTGTAGTGAGGAAGTTCCTGTTCTTTGATTTTGAACAGGTCGAACGACTTCTTAATTTCCCGTTCATAATCGGTCTGAACCGCTTCTTTTGTGGGAGTTTTCATAAAATCATAAGCCGCTGGTTTGTTCGCTAATTATGTGCCAATCAGCAAAACAACACAACCATTTTTCATATCGGCAGCAATCAACGAAAATTTAGAACTTTTCCACTCCATCGCGAGGTTGTTTTCAAGCAACTTCGATTTACTGAATGAAGGTTCACCTTCGTTGGCCGTCGGCTAGTGGCTGTCCGCAAGGACTTTGATCAATTCAACTTCAATCTGCAATTCCGGCGATGTCGCGCCGTCATCATTGGTTACTTAGCTTTCTGTTTCCGCAGGGCAGTGCAAATGTGCTCCTCTTTTTTCTGGCGCTTGGACGGTGCTTCACTAACGTTGTCGGGCCTCGGCATGAATCCGTTTTCATCCGGGCCGCCTATGCTGAATACAAAAATCTTGAGAGCAAAACGTCTCGCGCTTTCACTCGCGCTCTGCGGAGTGACTTCCGCGCTTCTGGCCCAGAAAGTTCCCGTCACCGAAAAGTTCCTGCCCAACGGCCTCAAGGTGTTGCTCGTGGAGCGGCACGATGAACCATCCGTAGCGGGTGGCTGGGTGGCGCATGTGGGCAGTTCCAACGAGCGTCCGGGCATCACCGGCATCGCGCACCTGTTCGAGCACATGATGTTCAAGGGCACGCCGACCATTGGCACGACGAATTACCCGCGCGATCTGGAGATCATTGCCGAACAGGAAAAAGTCCGCGACCAGATGCGCGATGAAGACGAAAAGCAGCGCGCGGCCTACCGGCGCGGCGAGATTGATGACCTGCTGAAGCCGGAAAACCGGTCAGAACGTTACAAGGAACTCGAGAAGCAGTTCAACACGCTTATTACGGCGCAGCGGCAGATTCTTGTGAAGAATGAGTTCGACAAAATTTACCGCTCCGGTGGTGGCTCCGGGATGAATGCCTTCACCTCCGACGACATGACGGCGTATTTCATCAGCGTGCCCGCGAACAAGCTGGAACTCTGGATGTGGATGGAGTCGGAGCGGATTTTGCGACCGGTGTTCCGTGAGTTCTATTCAGAGCGCGACGTGGTATTCGAGGAGCGCCGGATGCGCACAGAGTCCACGCCCCTGGGCAAGTTTGCCGAATCGTTTAATGCGCTTTTCTGGGAATCGCACCCCTACGGCTGGCCGACTGTAGGCTGGCCTTCGGACATCCCTGCTATCTCCAAGGCGCAAGCGGACGAGTTTTACGGTATCTATTATGCGCCGCAAAATCTCACGCTGATTCTTGTCGGCGATTTCAATACAGACTCCGTGTTTGCCCAGATCACAAAATACTTTTCGCGCATTCCCGCTGGGAAAAAGAAGGCTCCGGACGTGGTCACGCTGGAAGTCAAACAGGTCGCCGAAAAGCGAATGTATGCCGAGGCGGAGACGAATCCGCTCGTGGACATTCTCTGGCACACGGTACCTTTCGGACATCGGGATCATTATCCGCTTGAGATTTTGGGCAAGGTGCTCGC
Organism: Verrucomicrobiota bacterium; assembly: GCA_013140495.1. Classification (GTDB taxonomy): domain Bacteria; phylum Verrucomicrobiota; class Verrucomicrobiia; order Limisphaerales; family JADLHS01; genus JADLHS01. The sequence goes on along the minus strand of JABFSR010000126.1, from coordinate 10,555 downwards.
CACAGCCACGGGCCGGCTGCACAAGGGGCTTGTCTTGACGAACGAGCTTGCCACCGACACCTGGGCCGATCAGTCCGCGCAGAAGTGGGCCGGGCTTTTCAATGCGGGCGGTGAGTCCCGCGAGGGCCACAAACCGGAGGAAGTCGAGCAGGCCATCTATGCTGAAATTGAAAAACTCCAACGCGAACTCGTGCCGGCCGAAGAATTGCAGAAAGTGAAGAATAACATCGCAGCCGGTGAGTATCGCAGGCTCACTTCCAACTCCGCGATACTGATGAACCTCGTCCATAACGACGGCAACGGGAACTGGCGGGAGATCAACGACGCCAATGAGAAATTTCAGGCAGTGACCGCCGCTGAAATCCAGCGCGTTGCAAAGCTGTATTTTACAAAGGAAAACCGCGCGGTCGGCATTTACACGCGCAAGGCCGCAACTCCGAAATCTGACAAGCCATGAAGCAACCTTTACTCCGCGCGTTCCTCGCCTTCGTGATCGCTGCAACAATTCTTTCCGCCTGTTCCTCGATCAAGAGCGGACATAGTCCCGCGTCTGCGAAAACGGCGTTTGCCGCCGGCATTCCGGATCGTCCCGAGAAGATTTCCTTTCCGCCGTTTGAGTTTCATCCACCCAAGGTTGCACCCTATCGCGTTCCGCTCCAGAGCGGGCCGGTGGCTTACGTCGTGACCGATCACGAACTGCCGCTCGTCAACATCGCCATTTACGTCCGCACCGGCGACTGGGTTGAACCGGAGGGGAAGGAAGGATTGACGGACATCTGCGGTGGGTTGATCACACACGCGGGGACGGCGACACGCACGGCGCAGGAACTGGAGGAGCGCCTGGCTTTTCTGGCCGCGCAGCTAAGTTCGAGCATTCGCGGTGCGGAAGGCACCGTGCAGTTGAATCTGCTTTCCAAGGACCTGGACGAAGGGCTCGGAATTCTTCGTGAAGTTCTCACCGCGCCGCGCTTCCAACAGGATCGAATTGATCTTCAGAAACAGCAGGCGCTCCAGGGAATGCAGCAGCGCAACGACAGTTCCGCGAGCATCGAGGGAATCGAGTCAGGTTTTCTCGCCTACGGTGAAAAGTTCTGGGACAACCGCCATGTAACCAAAGCATCCGTGGAATCCATCACGCGCGACGACCTGATTGCGTTTCACAAGAAATGGTTTTTCCCGTCCAACTTCATCGTTGCCGTGAGCGGGGACTTTGACCGCGACACGATGGTGAAAAAAATCGAGAAGCTGTTCGGCGACTGGCCTTGGGCTGGCACTCCTCCTCCTCCGATTCCTCAAGACATTTCCATGGCGCAGTCCGGCGTTTACCTCGTCAACAAGGACGTGAACCAGGGCCGCGTTCAAATGATGTTGCCCGGCATCATGCGCACCAATCGGGATTACTACCCGCTCATCCTGATGAATGACATCCTCGGCGGCGGCGGCTTCACATCCCGCATCGTCAATCGCGTCCGCTCGGACGAGGGCCTGGCCTACTCTGCCGGATCGAGCTTTCCCGGCGGCATTTATTTCCCCTACGTCTTCTCGGCGAGTTATCAGTCCAAGTCCCGTACCGTTTCGTACGCCGCCTCCATCGTGGTCGAGGAGATGAAACGCATTGCTGCTGAACCGGTGAAGGCGGAGGAACTCGAAAATGCAAAACGAGGTTTCATCGAACGCCTGCCGCGCGCGTTCGCGTCCAAGGCGCAGGTTGCCAACATGCTTGCCAACGAGGAATTCACCGGCCGCTACGCCACAAACCCCGATTTCTGGCAGACAGTCGTGCCGCGCATGAACGCCGTCACGATTGAAGACGTTCAGCGCGTCGCAAAAAAATATCTCACGCTCGACAAGCTTGTGATCCTCGTCGTCGGGCAGAAGGATGAAATACTCAAGGGCCATCCAAATCATCCTGCGAACCTGGCCGATCTCGCCGGCGGAAAACTCACAGAACTACCGTTGCGCGATCCATTGACTCTCAAGCCAATGACACAGCCGGCAGCGAAGTGAGCGGATTGGTGGCGGGTGGCCTGTGACTCCCAAAAGAACGCGCATTGAATTGAATTGCGCCGTCGCGTCACTCACCTAAAGTTCCTGCCAGTTCATGCTCACTTATTTGTGGATCGCAATCGGCGGTGCGCTGGGCAGCGTGGGTCGTTACTGGCTCAACGGCGTTGTCTCCGCGCGTTTTGGTGAAACTTTTCCGATGGGAACACTGGCTGTCAACGTGGCTGGTTCGTTTGTCATCGGCGTGCTCGGGGCGTTGACGATTCCCGAAGGCCGGCTGGGCACGGAGGCGCGGGGGTTCGCGATCCAGTTCCTGATGATCGGCGTCTGCGGCGGATTCACCACGTTTTCCTCGTTCAGCCTTCAAACTTTGAATCTCGTTCGCGAACGCGAGTGGCTCTATGCGGGCGGCAATGTCCTGGCCTCGGTGATCCTCTGTCTGGTTGCGACCTGGCTGGGCTACCTGCTTGGCTCGGCATTTAATTCCATGAAAGGACATTGATATGCAAATCCCACACGAAGCCGTCCTGCTACGGATTTTCATCGGTGAGAGTGATCGTTGGGAGCACAAGCCACTCTACGAAGCCATCGTCCTCAAGGCGCGGGAGGCACATCTGGCGGGCGCAACGGTTCTACGCGGGCCGATGGGCTTCGGCAAATCCAGCCGTCTGCACACGGCGAAAATTCTCCGGCTCTCCATTGACCTGCCTATCGTCATCGAAATCGTGGACAGCGAGGAAAAGATCAACGCCTTTCTCCCAATTCTGGATTCGATGATCGGCGGCGGCTTGGTGACAGTCGAGAAAGTGCGCGTCATCGAGTATCGGGGAAACTCTCCTGAATCCGCAGCCTGAATCCGACCCAAGCTTGGCCGCCTGACCTTCGCGCTCTTCAACGTCAGCAACGGCCTGTTCACGGTCACGCTGGATTTCGGGAATCAATTCCCCGATACGGATCGCTGGCTGGAAATCGGCGTGCGCACGAACGGCGGCGGCGAAGCGATTCTGCAAGTGGACACCTGTCCGCTGACGATTTACTCGGCGGCGGCCATCCATGAGTTGAACCAGAAATTCGAGGAAATGCGCTCCGAGTTGAAAGCCAAGGATGGGCAGATTGAATCGTTAAAACAGAGCGTTGCGGAACTGAAGCGATTGGTTCGATCATGTGCCGAAAAAAATGAATCAGCCTACGGCGGTTTCGCAAACGTCTCCGCCAGCGCCACTCTCCCTCGCCTGCGGGAGCGGGAGAGGGTGGCACGAAGTGACGGGTGAGGGATTAGAGGAAAATGCAGCGCCGTGCGGATGGTTCTCCCTCGCCCATCGGATGGGAGAGGGCCGGGGTGAGGGCAGAGACTTGTCCAGATTGCCGTTGAAGCTGAAGTAGCCCACGCAGCCCGCATACGGCCCGCGCGTCGTGCCTTCGAGGTCGGCGATGATCTGCATGGCGCGGAATCTTCGGCACGCCGCTCACCGTGCCCGTCGTGCTCACGCTCGTCGCGGCAGGTCAGGTCGTAGGGCGTTTTGGGGCGTTGTCGGGCTGACATTGTAGTTGAGAAATCCTTCCTGCCGGCTACCTTGTTCGCATCCAAATCAGAAATGCGTCGCGGGGCGCGTAGTTGTCCGAAACCGTCAAACCAAATCTGTTATGAAAAAACTCGCCCAACCCATACTTTGCGCGGCTCTATTCAGCCTGGCGGCGCTCTCGACTTTCGCCCAAGGCACCGCCTTCACGTATCAGGGACGGTTGGAGGAGAGTTCCGGCCCGGCCAACGGCAGCTACGACTTCAACTTTCAGATCTTCGATGCCGCCAGCGGCGGGGCGAGCCAGGGCGGGCCGTTGACCAACAGCGCCGTGAGCGTCAATGGCAGTCTGTTCACGGTGACGTTGGATTTTGGCAACCAGTTTTCCGGCGCGGATCGTTGGATCGAGATTGCTGTCCGCACCAACGGTGTCGGCGCGTTTGGTCTGTTGAGCCCGCGCCAGAAGTTGACGCCCACGCCGTATGCGATTTACTCGGGCAGCGTGAATGCTTCGGGTATCAGCGGGACGCTTCCTCCCAGCAGTATTGCCAATGGCACGATCACAACCCTCATGCTCGCCAGCGGCGCGGTCGGCTCGAATCAACTGGCCGCCGGTGCCGTAACCACGGTGGCGCTCGCGGACGGCGCGGTGACGGGCGCGAAGATATTCTCCTCCTTCAATCTTCTTTCCACACTTGCGGTAACGAATCCCACACCGCTTGCCTCGGACCAGTTTGGTTTTGCCGTGGCTGCCGTGGGTACGGACAAAATCTTCGTTGGGGCCAACTTGGATGATGCCGGGGCGAACAACGCCGGGGCGGCACACTTGTTTGATACCGCCGGCAATCTGCTCGTCACGCTCACCAATCCCACGCCAGCGGCGGACGACAATTTCGGTTATGCCGTCGGCGCCGTGGGCACGGACAAATTGCTGGTCGGCGCGTACCTGGACGACACCGGTGCGCTGAACGCCGGCAGCGCGTACCTGTTCAACATCAGCGGCGCGCTGTTGCTCACGCTCACCAATCCCAGCCCGTCGGTTGCCGACGGGTTCGGGTTCTCAGTGACGGCGGTGGGTTCGGAAAACTTCCTCATCGGCTCGTTCCACGACAATCCGGGCGGCGGACAGTTCGGCGCGGCCTACCTGTATGATCTGTCGGGCAATCTGGTGCAGAGCTTCACGAATCCGACACCGGCCAACCTGGATGGCTTCGGAACTATAGTGGCCGTGGTGGGTGCAGACAAGGTCCTGATTGGCGCACCCGGTGATGACACCGGCGCGAGCGGGGCGGGTGCGGCCTATCTGTTCAACATCAACGGCACGCTTCTGACCACGTTCACCAATCCGACCCCGGTCGCAAGCGACGCGTTCGGTAGTGCGGTGGTGGCGGTGGACGCAGACAAGCTTTTGATCAGCGCACCGGCGGATGACACGGGCGCAACCGACGCGGGGGCCGCGTATCTCTACGACCTCAGCGGCAATCTCCTGAAGACCTTCACGAACCCGGCCCCGGCCTCGACTGATCAGTTCGGGAAGACGTTAACGGCTGTGGGTGCGAGTCAGGTCTTGATTGGTGCGCCGACTGATGATGCGGGTGCGGCCAATGCGGGCACCGCCTATCTGTTAGACCTGTCCGGCAAGCTGCTGCTCACCATCACCAATCCCACTCCCGCCACGCAGGATCAATTCGCTGCGGCACTGGCAGCGTTTGACGCGAATCACATCATCGTCGGAACCCTGCAGGCCGATCTCAGTGTGGCTAACGCAGGCGGAGTCTATTTGCTCAGTTTCGACACCTTCACCCCCGGACTTGTAGCCGACGCAGTCCGGTTTGGTGGCGTGGATTCAGCGAGTATCGCCAACGGAGCGATCACGACGGCCTCGCTGGCCGATGGCGCGATCACAGTGGACAAGATGGCCACGGTGCCGGCATTCGCCTCCCAGCTGGTGATCACCAACCCCACCCCGGAGACGAATGATCGTTTTGGGTACTGGGTCACCGCAGTGGGCAGCGACCGGTTCATGGTCGGGGCGCCAGGAGACAGCACGGTGTACCCGTCCGCTGGCGCGGCCTATCTGTTTGCGACGGGTGGGACGCTGCTGGGGACAATTACGAACCCCTCGCCCAGCACTCTCGGCGGGCCTTCCGAATTCGGACGCTCGATTGCCGCGTTGGGAAGCGACCGCGTGGTCATTGGCTCCTATTGGGATGATACGGGTGCGGTCAACACGGGCGCGGCCTACCTGTTCAACACCAGCGGCACTCTGCTGCAAACAATCACGAATCCTGTCCCCGCTTTCGCCGACCGTTTTGGCCACTCGGTGGCGGCTCTGGGGACCGACCGGATACTCGTGAGCGCTGAATCAGTTGACACCGGTGCGGTGGACGCCGGGGTTGCGTATCTGCTCACCACCAATGGCACGGTGCTCACCACCTTCACCAATCCGACGCCAGTCATCGGCGATTACTTCGGCTTCGGCCTGGCTGCCGTGGGAACGGACCGCGTTCTTATCAGCGCTCACAAGCATGACACGGGGGCGAGCGATACTGGCGCGTCGTATTTGTTCAACACCAACGGCACCCTTCTGGTCACGCTCACCAATCCGGCGCCGAGCGTGGGCCTCAATTTCGGTTATGCAGTTGCCGCGATGGGAAGCGACCGGTTGCTCATCGGCGCGCCAGTGTATGGCAGCATACCGGGTGCGGCGTATTTGTTCAGCACGAATGGCGCGCTGCTCCATACCTTCACTAATCCCTCCTCGGTTGGCGATAACTTCGGCTCCTCGGTGACTGCGTTAGGAGTCAATCGTGTGCTGATTGGCGCCGATCACTATCCAAGCGGGGGCATCGCATATTTATTCGACACCAACGGCACGCTGCTAAACACGTTTAGCGGGACTGCCTCAAGCGAGTTCGGTTACTCCGTGGCAGCATTGGGCGATAACCGGGTGCTCATCGGAGCCACTGGGGAGGACCTTGGGGCGGGCAACGCGGGCGCGGTCTATCTCTTCAGCGAGGAGGCTGTCGCTCCCGGGTTGTTCGCCAGTGGTGTTGCAGCGGGTACCATCAAAAGCTTACAAATAGCCCCCGGTGCCATAACCGCAGACCGACTCGACCCCTCCATCGGCCTGTGGACCGCAGCCGGTGACGATGTCTACCGCAGCCTTGGCAACGTGGGTATTGGCACCTCGTTTCCCACAAACAAGCTGCATGTCAGAGGTGGCGCGACCTTCGCAAGCGGCAGTGGGGGCGCGAATCAAGCGGTCGTTTGGACGCCGGGCAACGCCAGTTGGAGTTTCACCAGCGACCGCAACGCGAAGGACCGGATCAAGCCAGTAGATGCACCGTCGGTTTTGGAAAAGGTTTCGCGTGTCCCCATCGCCGAATGGAGCTACATCGGCTACCCACAACGGCACATTGGCCCGATGGCCCAGGATTTCCACGATCAATTCCCGCTCAACGGCGACGACCGATCGCTCAACGACGCCGATCTCCACGGTGTGGCGCTAGCGGCCATACAGGGTTTGAATCAAAAACTGGAGCAGAAGGAAGCCGAGATCACGGAGTTGAAACACCGGCTGGAAAAACTGGAACGGTTGTTCAACGAGAAACATGGCGGCGTGAAGTAAAGGCTCAAAATGAAGCCGCTCAAACGAAACGCCGGGCCGCGACTCGCGTTGGCCTTGGTCGCCATGATTTTGCTCGCGTGCCCGGCTGCTCACGCGGACTGCTCGCTCGCTCCACCCGGCTTGGTTTCCTGGTATCAGGCGGCAGGGAACGCGTTGGATTCCGTCGGCACGAACCACGGCACCCTCACCGGTTCCGCCGGTTTTACCAATGGCATCGTCGGCCAAAGCTTCGTGCTCGACGGCCTCGACGGCGGGGTCAACCTCGGCAATGTCCCGGCGTTCGACTTCACACCGGACAGCAGTTTCAGCATCGAGGCGTGGTTCGACAGTTTCGGCATCCGAACCTCGGGCAACGACGGACAGCTCATTGTGGCTTTGAACAATCAATGTGGTAACGAGGCCCAGGCGCTGGTCATGGGAAACAACGTATCCGAATTTGGCGTGGTGAAGTTTCTGGTGCGCGATGTGAACGGACTACTCGGCCTGGCGGTCTCGCCTGCGGCTGCATCCAACCAGTTTCACCATGTGGTCGGAGTGCGCGATGTGAACGGCGTCGTCAAGACGCTGCGACTTTACCTCGACGGAGTGCTCGTGGACACCCAACCCGATGACAGCACCGGCGCGATTGCAATCAATGCCCCGGACTGGATTGGTCGCCGGAACACCTGCGGCTCGGACAACGTGTTCAACGGCATCATTGATGAAGTCTCGATCTACAATCGCGCGCTCACGCCGCTGGAAGTGCAGGCGATCTTCAACGCCGGCAGTGCGGGCAAGTGTGTCCGCAGAATTTCGTGGTTCAAAGTTGCCGGCGGGGGCGGTGAAAGCAGCAATGCCGTCCATCGGTTGCGGGGAACTGCCGGACAGCTTGATGCTGGCGGGCCATTGACCAACAACCAATACGCGCTCGCGGGCGGTTTCTGGGCGTTGCCCACGGCGATTCAAGTCACCGGTGCGCCAACGCTCACCATCGCTCCCGCCACACCAGGCAATGCCACGATCTCCTGGACACCGAACACATCGGGTTTTGTCCTGCAAGAAACACTTAGCTTGTCACCGACCAACTGGGTGAATGCTCCGAGCGGCACAATCAATCCCATTGTCGTCCCCGCCACGTTGCCGACGAAGTTCTATCGCTTGTTCAAACCGTAGTGTCGCTTCAGGTTGAGACTGTCTTGAGTTTGAGCCGACTCACGTCGGCTGCTACGTAGTTTTTGCAAACGTCTCCGCCAGCGCCACGGCTTTGAACATGGCTTTGCTCTGGTTCACCGTTTCCTGAAATTCCCGGCTGGAACTTCTTGAACCACGAAACACACGAAATGACACGAAAGCATACCGGCTTTTCCGTGCTCCTCTTTCGTGTGTTTGGTGTATTTCGTGGTTAATCATCCGTCCCGCGCGTCGCGCCTTCGAGATCGGCGATGATCTGCATGGCGCGAATTTTCGGCGCCCCGCTCACCGTGCCCGCCGGAAACGTCGCCCGCATCAGATCGGAGGGCGTGCGCTCGGTGGAACAATCGCGTCCGGCCCAAAGTTTGACTTTGGGTGGAGCATCTGCTTCGTTGTCCGACAGCAACCACGAACTTCGAAAACTGCCATGCGAAACGCCTGCGTCTCTCGTGTGTTCCGGGTGACTGCGACCTTGCTCGCCACCTTCAGCCCGCAACTCGCCCTCACCCCGCCGGGCACGCCCGCGCCGGTGTTCAAGACCTTGGCGCAAATCGAGCCGCGCACGCCCGTGGATGCCGGGACCAGCCCGGCAACATCCTCAATACAAAATTCGCCGTGTCGAACCCTACAGGCGGCGCGGCGAAATTTTGTCGGCTGCATAAACCCTAAATCACCGAACGCGCTCAGTATCTATGAGAACCCGAATCCAGTTCAAATTACTTGCCCTCTGCCTCTGCCTTTTCGCCAGCAACCTTGCAGCGTTGCGGGCTGATTGCATCACTGCGCCGTCAGGATTGATTGCCTGGTGGCGCGGGGAGAACAACGCGCTCGATCAGGTCGGCGCGAATCACGGCGTGATGATCAACGGGGCCACCTTTGCGCCCGGCAAAGTCGGGGCTGCCTTCCTGTTCGACGGCGTAAACGACTCCATGTCCATTGCCAATTCCCCGGCGTTCTCCAACCTGCCCCAGATCAGTTTCTCCGTCTGGTTCAAGTTCAACGCTCTTCCGACTAACAAGTGGGAGATGATTATCACGAAGGGCCGGGTTACCGGGCCGAACAGCAACTGTTTCTGGTTGTTCCGCGCTGCGGACGACGATCGTCTCCAAGCAGGCGTGGAAACCGCAGCCGGCCTGTCCGGCGTGAGCACTTCGCAGGCGTTCAATGATACGAACTCGTTCCATCTGGCCATCGTGACCTACGACGGCGCTCAGGTGATCTTCTATCTCGATGGCACGCCCATCTCCACCAACTTCACCACCGGCAACGTCCGAACCGACTTTGACCCCATCTTGATTGGGCAACGCAATGGCCCGGGTGTGGACGGAGTCGGCGACGTGATGAACGGCCTCGTGGACGAGGCGGCGGTTTTCAACCGGGCACTGACATTCCAAGAAGCGCAGGCGCTATTTGACGCCGGTAGCGCGGGCATGTGCGTTGCCCCGACGCTAAACATCGCGCCGCTGCCCGGTGCGGTGCGGCTGACGTGGACAACCAACGCCACCGGTTACCTGCTCGAAACGAACAGCGTGCTGACGCTTCCTGCTGGCTGGGGAGTGTTAGCTTCCAATTACAGCATCCTATCAACGAACTTCGCCGTGACGAATGCCATTGGCGGAGCAACGCGGTTTTATCGGCTGCACAAACCCTGAACCAACTCAGCTTGGCCGTTACGTCGTTTCCACAAATATCTCCGCCAACGCTGCGGCCTTCAGCATCGCCTTCGATTTGTTGACGGTTTCTTGAAATTCACTTTCTGGCTCGGAGTTGTTCACCCCGCCGCCGCCGGTTTGCACGTTGTCCCTCGCCAGCGGGAGCGGGAGAGGGTGGCCGCAGGCCGGGTGAGGGATGTGGGGAAATCACAGCGCCGTGCGGATGGTGATGCAGGTGTCCAGATTGCCGTTGAAGCTGAAGTAACCCACGCAACCGCCATATAAGGCCCGCGCGTCGTGCCTTCGAGGTCGGCGATGGTTTGCATGGCGCGAATCTTCGGCGCGCCGCTCACCGTGCCCGCCGGAAATGTCGCGCGCATCAGGTCGTAGGGCGTTTTGCCGGCGGAAAGTTTTCCCTCCACGCTCGACACGATGTGCATCACGTGGCTGTAACGCTCGACGATCATCAGGTCGCGCACCTGCACGCTGCCGAAATCGCACACGCGCCCGATGCCGTTGCGCGCGAGGTCCACGAGAATGACGTGATGGGAACTTGTTTGAACAACAAACCTCCCGTA
>JABFSR010000173.1 GCA_013140495.1 Verrucomicrobiota bacterium | reverse complement strand
CCCCTGGAGCGGATGCTGCGAATCCACCACTCGCTGCAAACAAATAGCTTTCCGAACGCCACCACGCTCGCACGCGACCTCGAAGTCAGCACCAAGTCCATCCAGCGCGACCTCGATTTCATGCGCGACCGGCTCGCGCTGCCGATTGAATATCATCCGCAAAAGTTCGGCTACCATTACACGGGAGAAGTCACCGCGTTTCCCACCATGCACATCACCGAGGGAGAACTCGTCGCCCTCGTCATCGCGGAAAAAGCTCTCCAGCAGTATCGTGGCACGCAGTTCGAGAAACCCCTTCTGAGCGCCATCCGCAAGATCGAGCAATCGCTGCCTGACACCATCTCGCTCAATCTTTCCGACATCGAAAAGACAATTTCCTTCCGAACCAGTGCCGAACCGATCCTGGACCTCAAGACTTTCGATGCGCTGGCCAAGGCCACCGCGCAACACAAGCAACTGGAACTCTGCTATCGCAAACCCGGGAGCAAACAGACCGAGTTCCGCCTTGTTGATCCCTACCACCTCGCCAACATCAATGGTGAATGGTACCTCTTCGCATTCGATCACGACCGTAAAGACATCCGCACCTTCGTTCCCGCGCGAGTTCAATCCGTCCGGCAAACCGGAAAAGCATTTCAACCTTCTCAAAAGTTTTCACTTGAGAAACGGCTTCGTGACAGTTTCGGTGTTCACTCGGCAGAAGGCGAATTCGATGTCGTGCTCCGATTCAACGCCCACGCAGCGGATTACGTCCGCGAAAAGAAATGGCACGAGTCCCAACAACTCCGAGCTCTCAAGAATGGCGGCGTTGAAATGTGTCTCAAGCTCTCAAGCCTCCAGGAGATCAAGCGCTGGGTATTGAGTTGGGGCGGTGACGTAAGCGTGATCAAACCTGCGGAACTTGCGAAACAAGTCCGGGCCGCTGCGGAACAAATTCTGGCCGCGCGCTAAACCGGGAGCGCTGGCCTCTGTCCGGCGAATTGCAGCTTGTTTCATTTGCTGGAGAACGCCGGCCAGAGGCCGGCGCTCCCAGGTCACCACGAATAATGAACGGTGTAGGTGATGGTCTTTTCCTCGTCAGGCTTTACTTGCACGCGGAACTCGATGGTTTGTGCGTCGTTCTTCCTGAACTCATCCGACTTGGCCGTGATGTTCCAATTGTTCCAACGATAGAGATGTTCGACCACGCGGATTTCCACCGACTCCTTCTTTCTATTGCGAAGTTTGATCTCGAATGTCTCGTCCATCCACTTGTCTGAGCGGTCGGTCTTGAAATCGGTCGGCTTGCGTTCGCCAACGAGGTCGAAAGAGTTGCCGGTGCGGACGCGGATGGTTTCATTGCGCGGAGTGTGATCAATCTCGTTCTCGCCGGTGAACTCAAGCTGTCCATCGCCGCCACGCCGATAGAACCGCAGCTTGCCCTTGGGTAATGCAATGCCGAGGCGGTTGGTCTCCGCGTTCACAAACTCGCGCATGACCCAGACTTTCTTGTTGGACTGCGTACCGTAGCCGGGATCGTTATTACGTCCGCCGTAGAAGCGATAACCCGCCTCTGCACCGTCATAGACATAAACGGAGGGAGCTTTGACGGACTCTGCGCGAACGAACTCGACCTGCTTCGTCTCGCGGTCGCGCAAGGTCGTGGCTCGCGCCAGCGTGTAGAGATGGAACTCGTCGAAAGATTTTTCGGAGACGGTGGCTTCCATATCCGCAGCCATTGCTTTGGCTGCATACATTCTTATCTCGTTTCGGTTACGTTGAGGTTGAATCTTGTTCACATCACCCGCCATCAATTTGATTTTGGCATTTTCAAACGTTTTGCCGCTCTGGTTGTTCATCGTGATCCAGCCCAGAATATCTACCGTGTCGCCTTTGTCCGGTGCGACAAGATTGTAGTCGGCCTCCCATGTGAAACCTTGCGTGACGTAACTGACTTCGGCATCCAGCTTGCCGGGTTTATCAGCACGCAAAAGCCAATTGAGAGTGGGCTTAAGAATTGTGTCATCGCCGAGACTCGGAAATAGCGGCTGGCCGGGAAGAGAGAATTGCAACTTGCCGCTTACCTCGATGATTGGCTGCTCCGCACCACCACCGGGAACATAACCACTGCGGATCACCTTGCCCGGAATGAGTTCGCGCACGGTTGTGTTGTCCTTCATGCGCGCGTTCTGAAAATCAATCGTCTTGCCCTCGTTGAGCGAGAGCAGCAATTCCTGTGAGACAGGATCGTTGCGATAATTCTGCTCCAGGATTTGCAACGCGCGCTTCCCTGCCGGGTCGCGCAAAATGACCGAATCAGGTTCAAGGTGCGCAGTGGCCCCGGCAAAACGGACTTCGTTGACCCCGGACTTCAGATCGAGCGGAACGGAGTCGCGCACGACGGCGAAGTTCTGGTTGTAGATGGTAAGCGCGGGTTGGGCCAACGTAGTGAGCGTGGCGGCGGCTCCGCACGAAAGGATGAGGATGAGTGTTTTCATGGATTTACTTTGTATAGGTTGTGGGCTGGATTAACGACACAAAGAATTCGCAACCGGCGCTGTGCTCCATGCACAGTTATCGCCAGAGTAGGATCATACGCGTCGGCCCATTGTAGGCTTACCACGAATAATGAACCGTGTACGTGATGATCTTTTCCTCGTCCGGCCTAACTTGCACCCGAAACTCGATGGTTTGCGCGTCTGTCTTCTTGAACCCGTCCGACTTGGCCGTGATATTCCAGTTGCTCCAGCGATACAGATGTTCGACGACACGGATTTCCACCGTTTCTTTCTTGTGATTGCGGACCTTGATCTCGAATGTTTCGTCAATCCATGGCGGCGCAGGAAGCGATGGATCGGGCTTCTTTACTTCCTGAACTATCGGCGCACCGGTCGCGGGATCAATAACGGTGGCCGCAGGATTCCAAATGTAAACTTTGAAATCCGCCTGCTTACGCTCGCCGACGAGATCGAAGGAATTGCCAGTGCGCACGCGGACAAGCTCATTACGAGGCGTGTGGTCTATCTCGTTCTCGCCGGTGAACTCAAGCTGGCCGTCATCGTTCCGGCGATAGAAACGCAGTTTCCCTTTGGGCAACGCAATTCCCAGGTGATTCGTTTCCGCGTTCACAAACTCGCGCATGACCCAAATTTTCTTGTTACACTGAATTCCATAATTCTTGTCTTCATTAAGCCCACCCGAAAACCTGTAATCATCAAGTGCGCCGTCATAGATGTAGATGGACCGAGCTTTCACCTTTTCTGCGCGAACAAACTCGACCTGCTTGGTCTCGCGGTCGTGCAATGTTGCTGGGCGAGCCAGTGCGTAAAGATGGAACTCATCAAAAGATTTTTCGGTTACTACAGGTCCACCGCCGCCTCCACCTCCACCCATGGCATTCATCCGCATTCGATCATAGCGGAGAGGCGGCTGAATCTTGTTCACATCGCCAGCCATCAACTTGATTTGAGCGTTCTCAAAAGCTCTTCCGCTATAGTTGTTCATCGTGATCCAGCCGATGAGGCCAACAGCGTCACCCTTCTCCGGTGCAACGAGGTTATAGTCTGCTTCCCATGTGAATCCTTCGGTAACGTAACTGACTTCGGCGTCCAGCTTGCCGGGTTTATCAGCACGCAAAAGCCAGTTGAGAGTGGGCTTGAGAATTGTGTCATCGCCGAGACTTGGGAAAAGCGGCTGGCCGGGCAGGGAGAATTGCAACTTGCCGTTCACTTCGATGATCGGCTGCTCCACGCCACCACCGGGAACATAACCACTACGGATCACCTTGCCCGGAATGAGTTCGCGCACGGTCGTGTTGTCCTTCATGCGCGCGTTCTGAAAATCAATCGTCTTGCCTTCGTTGAGCGAGAGCAGCAGTTCCTGCGAAACGGGATCATTGCGATAATTCTGTTCCAGAATTTGCAACGCGCGCTTCCCTGCCGGGTCGCGCAAAATGACCGAATCAGGTTCAAGGTGCGCAGTGGCCCCGGCAAAACGGACTTCGTTGACCCCGGACTTCAGATCGAGCGGAACGGAGTCGCGCACGACGGCGAAGTTCTGGTTGTAGATGGTAAGCGCGGGTTCACCGATAAGGCTCAGATGCCCGAGCAAACACCAGCCCAGCATGAACGAGAGGAATTTTTTCATGGTTCTCAATTTGGTTCTTGTGACGTCGGTCAGTTCATTGGACGGCCTTGGAAGCAGGATGCGCTGGAGATTTTTTTCTGGCGAGTGTTTTCCAGCCGCAATTTCAGGGAGAGGATTGCTGTCCAAATGATTCACCCACCATGCTGGTCAAAACCCGCCGAAAAAGCAGTCCGCACTCCATCAATGCTCATACCAGCCGAGCTTCTCCCGCTTGGTCACAAAGAGCAGTCCCAGCACGCGAACACTCACCGTGATCAGGTAGAATCCGAACACCACCAGTGCCACGAACAGGCCGATCATCAAAAAGAACTTTTTGATTGAGCTTGTGAACAGGCCTTGCCCGATAACATAAAGCATCATCCCGTCGCCTAGTGTCGCCAGCACGGCCACAACCGCCAGCAATCCCAGCGTGGCGAGATATTCCAACGGCACGCGCCGGATGGATTGAAACACAAGCAGCGGATTCAGCGCCTTGATGCTGTCCAGCAACACCACCGCCAGATAGCCCATCGGAAAATAAACGTAGCCCAGCAGCAACAACGGCAGGTAGGCATAGCCAGCCAGGCCTTCGTTCTCGGAAGTCGCCGACATGATCGCCAAAGTCAGCGCCGGACCGAAACACGCGAAGAGGACTCCGCTGAATTGAAACATGGGTATCAACACGTCCTCCCAAAGATTTGTCACACTAGGCATGGAGGGCAATTCCTTGTCGCCCGTGGCCGTCGTGTGAACGATGCTCTGGAAAAATGCCGCCAGGTAGCCGCCGATGACCATGCTTCCCATCACTCCCCAAACTTTCATCCAAAGGCTTGGCATGAGAAGCATGATGGGACACATGTGGAGAATGACATACAGAACCGAGCCACCGATCAACATGAACACACCGCTCCCTTGAAACGGATAACCGAATGCTCCCGGCATACGTCCGAAAAACCCAAGCTTCGATTCCTTGGAAGGCGTGATGCGCACGCGCACCGGGGCGCAGACGTTTCCGCAGTGACGGCAAAAATGCGCGGGCATCCCCGACGTGGTGCGCGTCGCGACACAAAGATCGCAGAAGTAGTGGTTGCATTTCGCGCAGAAGAAACGCGCGGGAGATTTGGGATGTGATTTGCAGAACGCGTCCCTCACATCCAGCATCGGTGGTTCACCCGGCACGGTTGAATGTGCGTGGGCAGCACGCGCAACGGGAGGTGCTGCCATTCCACCATCCTGCGAGTGTGCGATGTGCAATCCAGCCGTTGGCGGAGGCGGCAATGGAACATCACCATCAGGCATAACAGCGACAGGCGGCATCGCCGCAACTGGAGTCGAGATTCTCACGCGAACAGGTGGCGGAGCAGTCACTGCCGGGGCACCAACAGCCAGGGGTTTTGACGCCGCCTCAAAAATCAAATCCACCGAACCCAGTTGAACATGTTGACCGTTCTGAAGCGGAAGCGGTGACTCATTCACACGCGCGCGATTCACAAAACTGCCGTTCGTCGAACCGAGGTCACGAAAAAATATGCCGTCGTCGGTGACAATGACTTCGCAATGCGAGGAGGACACCGACGAATGAGGAATCGTAAAGTCGTTGTCTTCAGAACGTCCGATGCGGTTGGTGCCCGGCTTGAGTTGAATTTCCCAGGCTTGGAGTGTTCCTGGATTGACGAGCAATCGGTTCATTGTGGTGGTTCAAAACCAGCCGAGCTTTTCTTTCTTGGTCACGTAAAGCAGTCCCATGATGCGCATGCTGACTGTAAGCAGATAGACGCTGATGAAACTCCACAGTGCGCGAAAACCCAGCGCCATGAAAAGCACATTCATGTCTTTGGTGGCAAAGGTGACATTCTCCGCCGCACCCGCGAGAGCGCCACCCATAAAACGGATTGCAAAGATGCCAAGGAACAACACCGAGGCCACGATGTACTCCAGAGGGATTTTCAGTATGGACGGGATGACCACCATCGGATTGATGGCCATGATGTTGTCCTTCATCGCCACCGCCAGGAATGCCATCGGAAAGTAAAGACAACCCAACGCGCCAGTCGCCATGATTGCAATCCATGGAATGTCCACTTCAAAAAACTTCGCAATTGCCATCCCTATCGGCAGGCCGAATGACACCGTGACGGTGCCGATCAACCGGAAGCAGGCTGCAAACAATTCATCCGGGGAAGCCAGTGACAACGTCTCGTTCTCGTCCATAGCCGTCACATGAATAATGTTCTGCATGAACAGAAAGAGATAACCAATCGCCGCGAGCGTCAGCAGGATCGCGAAGATGCCGCTCATCATATCCAGCGCCGCAAAGAGCAGTGTGGCGACGATGAGCACCAGGAATCCAGCGCCGCGAAATGGATAACCAAACGCGCCGGGCAGCTTGGCGAAGAAGCCTTTTGTCTTCACGCCCGCTGCCCGCTTCAACTTCACCGGCGTGCAATTCGATCCGCAGGTGCGGCAAAACTTCATCGCCACGCCCGTGGTATTACGCGTGGCCACGCAGATGTCGCAGAAGAATACCCGGCATTTGGGGCAGTAGAACCTCGCGGGAGATTTGATGTGCGACTTGCAAAACGCATTGGGCGCGTTCATCGCGGACACGGTCATCGGTGGTGGTTCGGAGGATTCTTCCTCAATCCCCACGGCAACCGGCTCAGACCCGGGTTCGGATTCAGCGGGTGCTGAAATTCTTAAACCACCCATGCGCGGCGGCGGGGGCAGGGTCACGTGCATCGTCCCGGCTTGTGGCGGGGATGTTGCAATCTCCGGAGCGACGGCCGCACCTTCAAACATCATGGCGATCCCTCCCAGTTGGATTCGTTGTCCGTGTTCAAGTCCGGCTTCGGTCACGCGCGCCCCGTTGATAAAGCTGCCATTGGTCGAGCCAAGGTCGCGAAAAAAAGCGCCGCCCTCGCCAACGGTTATTTCGCAATGCGACGTGGAAACAGACGGATGGTTGATCTGAAAATCGCCGGCATCACCGCGCCCGATGCGATTGGTGCCCGGCTTGAGCTGGATTTCCCAGGCTTGGGGTGTTCCTGGATTGATGAGCAATCGGTTCATGGTTTCTGAGATTCCCGGGAGCTGATTTGCAATGATTACTGACCGAATACAACGCCTCTGACAATCAAAAACTTTCATGACGGCGGCTCGTCCCCTGCCGCACATTCATGCGAACAACTTTTTTGACCTGATGCCTGATATTCTGCACACTATGCACCCGTTGTGCCAACAGGTGCGAACTTGGGGCGCAACTTGAACCATTGAATACTGAAACTGAAACTGAATCATGAGCACGGAAATCAAACGCGGACGGTTGGGAATCCTTGTCGGCGGCGGGCCTGCCCCAGGCATCAACGGCGTCATCGCAGCCGCCACCATCGGAGGAATCATGGAAGGCTTCGAAGTCATCGGCTTTCGCGACGGCTTCAAATGGCTCGCGGCTGGCGACACGCAACATTACACGAAGCTGACAATTGACGACGTGAAGCGCATCCATTCAACCGGCGGCTCCATCCTCGGCACGGCGCGCACCAATCCCGCCAAGTCCGAGACCAGCATGCACAACGTCCTCGACTCGCTCCAGAAACTAGGCGTCAAGGCACTCGTCACCATCGGCGGCGACGACACCGGGTTTTCGGCCAGCCACGTGTACCGTCGCGGCGAGGGAAAAATCCGCGTCGCCCACGTGCCCAAGACGATTGACAACGACCTTCCCCTGCCCGGCTCGACTCCGACGTTTGGCTTCGAGACGGCGCGGCATTACGGCGTGCAGGTTCTTCGCAATCTCGCCGAAGACGCTCGCACGACGGCTCGCTGGTACCTCGTCATCAGCATGGGGCGTTCAGCAGGGCATCTCGCGCTCGGCATCGGCAAGGCCAGCGCCGCCACGCTGACGATCATTCCGGAACAATTTCGTGGTGCGCCGGTGACAGCGGAAGCCGTGGCTGATCAGATCATTGGCTCCATCATCAAGCGTCTGGCGGATGGTTCGGCGTACGGCGTCGCCGTGCTGGCGGAAGGGTTGATCGAGTCCATGGGCGAAAAAGGGTTGATCAGCGCGGTGCCCGGCGGTCACCTCGAACGTTACGGCAAGGTCGTCCGCGACGACCACGGCCATTTGCGCCTCGGCGAAATCGAGTTCGGTCGCCTGATGAAAGACCTCATCAGCCACCGACTCGAAGCCATGAAGATCAAGTCCACGATCATTGACAAGGACCTCGGTTATGAACTGCGTTGCGCGGATCCGATTCCGTTCGACATCGAATACACGCGCGACCTGGGCTACGGCGCGGTAAAGTTCCTGTTGTCTCCCGATTCAGAAAAGTTTGGCGCAATCATCAGTTTTGTTGACGGCAAGATGATGCCGCTAAAGTTTGAGAACATGCTGAACCCGAAGACGGGCCGAATGAACGTGCGTCGAGTGAACGTGGATGGCGAGTCCTACGATTGCGCCTGCCATTACATGATCCGGCTGGAGAAAGCCGACTTTGAAGACCAGGCACAGTTGAACAAACTCGCCAATATTGCCTCGATGACCCCGGAACAATTCCGCGAACGGTTTGGCTATCTGGTCGGCATGAAGTGAGGGTCAACTCATTCGTCGTATCGGAGCGCGGGCAGCCTCGCCTGCGCTCCGATTTTTTCGCCAATCGTGACTTTCGATCCCATCACATAAAAATTCACGCTCGCAAAATGTCCGGTTCGGTGTCATTGGTCTTCAACCATCAGAACCGTGAGTTGTTGTCAGAAACTCGTATTGATCGCCGCCGTTGCGTTGGGAAACGCCCACGCCCAGACGCTCCCGCTGCCATCGCGCCCGGCCACGGCGCCGGGTGGGTCGCAGTTCACCAACATCGTCGCCACTCTCTCCCGGGACGAACGCGAAAACTGGATTTACGCGCAGGTCATCACCGGCAACGTGCCCGACTGGTGGCGCATATTGAAACCAATCAACGCCGCCTCGCCCGGCCACACCGCCACCTATCATGTCACGCCGGATTACCTCGCGATCGGTTCGGAAGCTGACTACTTCCTCTCCCCTTGCACGCCAATCCTCGCTCAACGCCTGGCGACACAACTCGGTTGTTCGCTCCCGACACGCCGGATGGTGAATCAAATCTGGACCAACGCCGCCGTGAAATTGAATCCCCAACCTATCGCTCCAAGCGCGGAAATGATCACCGTGCCTGTCTTTGCCTGGCACAATTTCATGGTTCGCACCCAACGTAATTCCTTCACCAACTCCCAGCCGCTTGGTGCGCTCGTCAGTGGAAACAAGAAGGACGTGATACTCTCCAACGAAATCACCAACCGCCCGCCGCCGCCGCGCGTCGTCATCTACGGCTGGCATTACACTTCGGGCGAAGCCATACAGCCGCTCTCCGCCGTTCACGAGGAAACGTACGCGGATTATTCGCACGGCATCCGGCTGGTTCATCAGAGCATGACTGCGGATGGTTCGGCCAACACTGTTTCCAACGTCCTGAAAAGCGCCGCACTCAACCCGCTGCTCAGTGACGAAGGCGCGATTCCCCTGCCCTATTACTCCGTCGCGCCTCTCGCGCCGGTCGTGATGACTCATCCGCGCAGCCAGACGGTGTGGCCAGGTACTAACATAACGCTGAACACACTTGTCATCGGTGATTCGCCGCTCGCTTGTCGCTGGCTGCTCAATGGAGTGAATATCCCAGGCGCGACGAATTCCAGTTTCACGATCCCCAACACCCAATCGTCAAACGCCGGGTATTATTCTGTCATTGTCACCAATGACTTCGGGTCAGCCACAAGCCGCGTCGCCACAGTGCGCGTCAGGACCACAGGCTTCCCGGTGCTGTTCACGGACGACTTCCAGACAAACTCAGGGATGAACTGGGATGTGTTCTGGGGAGCGGCCAACGGAATTCCGGATTACACCGCGGACTTTTCATTTGATTACGGCGTGATTCCCCACACCTTCAACGGCGTCACCGCTCTGATTCCACCGGCGCCACATTCCACGGACCAGACCACGCGCGGCGTCCGGCTCACCGCCAACAACAACGACGCCAACGGCTCGACCGCCGCCGTGAATCTTTATCCCAGGAACTTTTCCGTCGCGGGAAACTTCGCACTCAAGTTCGACATGTGGGTCAATTATCCCGGCAACGCGGGCGGCATCAATTCCACCGGCAGCACGCAGCACGCGCTCTGCGGCATCAATCATCTGGGCACGAATTCCAACTGGGCCGCAGCATCTGCCACGGCCAGTGATGGCATCTGGTTTGCCGCTACCGGTGAAGGCGGTGACAGTGCCGACTATCGTTCTTACGTTGGAAACCTTTTAGGAACGCAGACCAATCTGACAGGCAGCGCTATTGCCAGCGGACTGGTTGCCACCAACCATACGGCTGCAACATTCCAGTCCCTCTTTCCCACATCACACTTTGAAACAGCCGGCGCGCCCGGCAAAAACTGGATCGAAGTCGAGTTGCGCCAGACCAACAACATCCTCGTCTGGCTGATGGATGGCACGGTCGTCGCACAGCGCACCAACAGCTCGGTCTTCACGAGCGGCACGGTGATGATCGGCTTGATGGATACGTTCTCATCCATTGCCAATCCGGCACGCGACAGCTTTGTGATCTTCGACAATGTGCGCGTGGAAGACCTCGCGCCGCCGATACGTTTCGATTCGATCACACGATTGACCAACGGCAACATCTCGCTTTCGTTGAACAGTGCCGTCGGAGACTGCTACTGGCTCGACACCACGACCAATCTCAATTCATGGCAGCCATTGACCGTAATCATTGCGACGAACGATCCCGTCACCTTTCTCGACACGAGCGCCGCCGGTAATTCTGTTCGGTATTACAGAGCGAGGCGGTGAGGTGTCGAGTTAGACAAAGCTAGACTCGTCCGCTTTGCATTGGTTTGAAATTTTGAGCCACACCAGCAGGCCACGCGCTCTTTGAAGTCCCCTGCTGGCTTCAACCATCTCCATTTCTGCCCGTCCGCAATTAAACAAGCAATCTTGCAGCCATTGGATGATTTGCGTTAGCTTGCATCCATCGAATTTGTCGGCGACATAACAACCGGAGAAAACATCATGAACCTCGTCACCATCCTGACCGCTCTGAATCCTGCTGATGCCCACCTCGCCGCCTCGCGCCTCGAAGCTGCGGAATTTCATCCCTTCGTCCAGCACGAGATTGCCGCCATGGGAATGGAAGGCTATGCGCTCGCAGCCGGAGGCATTCTGGTTCAAGTGCCAGAGGATGAAGTGAACGAGGCAAAAGCGTTTCTCAATTCTTCCAAGGCCTCAGCCGAATGAAGCCGCACCAGTTCGCCGCGCTCGCAAAACTGAAACGCTCCCTGCCTCGGGGCGAATTCACACTCGTTCCCAAGACTCTCGCCGCCTACGCGGGCGACAAATGGTTTGCTTCGCACCTGCCGGACGCGGTCGCGCTGCCGCGCTCGACAAAATCTGTTTCAGCGATCCTGCGATTTGCCAACAAGCACCAAATTCCCGTCACAGCCCGCGGCGCGGGCCACGGCTACGTGGGCGGCTGCGTGCCCTCCCATGGCGGCATCGTCATCTCACTTGAACGCATGAAGCGCATACGCGAAATCAACGCGGGCGATTTTGTCACCGTTGTTCAACCCGGCGTCGTCACTGCTGAATTGCAGGAGGCCGTGGAGAAACTCGGCCTGTTCTATCCGCCCGATCCCGCGAGCCGCGCCAACAATTCAATCGGCGGCAACATCATCACAAATGCCGGCGGGCCGAGGTGTTTGAAATACGGCGTCACGCGCGATTACGTGCTCGGCCTCGAAGTTGTGCTGGCGGACGGGACTATCGTCCGGCTCGGCGGACGCACGCATAAAAATAAAACCGGCTTCGATCTCCATCGCCTATTCGTCGGCTCGGAGGGTTTGCTCGGCATAGTGACCGAAGCCACACTCAAGCTGCTGCCGCTTCCGCCGTATCGTGCGAATCTTGCAATCGGTTTTGGCTCGATGAGCAATGCCATACGCACGTTGCACGCGATTCTTGGCGCAGGATTTCTACCTGCTGCACTCGAACTTGCCGACCAATTCACGCTCGCCGCCGCCTACAAACGCACGGGCAGCGAGCGCCTGCGCGGTTGTCGCGCGCATTTGATCGTGGAACTGGACGGCCAGAAGAATTCCGTCCTTGGCGAAATCCGACAGTTGCAACGCATCGCAGCCAGTCAGCAGCCTCGCTTCACGGAAACGGGTCTTGGCTCGAAACAATGCGAGGCCGTGTGGAAAATCCGCCGCGAATTTTCGTACGCGTTGCGCGACACGGGACTCACGAAGCTGAACCAGGACATTGTTGTTCCACGAAGCCGGCTGAAGGATTTGTTCAACTTCGCCGCAAGGTTGCAAAGGAAGCACAAACTCCAAGTCGCGTGCTTCGGTCACGCTGGCGACGGCAACATCCACACGAACATCATGGTGGACTTCAAGCAACCCGGCGCAAAACGCCGAAGCGAAGCTGCGCTGGATGAATTGTTCCGTCAGGTGCTGGCATGGGGCGGCTCGATCACGGGCGAGCACGGCGTGGGTATTGCCAAGAAGCGTTGGTGGCCATTGGCAGTTTCTGCCGAGGCGCGCGAACTCCACCGCACCGTGAAACGTGCTCTTGATCCCAAGGCGATTTTGAATCCAGGAAAGTTTGTTTAGGCAAAGGTTGTGGTTGGCATCACTTCTCATTCCAGTCGAGACACTTGTTTCTTTTTGCCTTGAGTATTCATGCGAAGCTGCTTAACCTCAGCGTGTAGCCAGTGAACCAAACTCAGCAGGAGCAGCCATGCGCAACTTTATATCAGACCCTTGCCACAAATTTGTGTCCTCCCTGTGCCTCTTTGTGTTGCTACCCTTGGTAGCAGAGGCACAGGTCGTCACGTTTGTGGACTTGAATCCGCCAGGAAATTATAGGTCCGAAGCATTTGCCACAACCGGCATTCAACAGGTTGGAATCGTGGACAACCATGCTGCGGTTTGGTCTGGGACGGCAGGATCGTTTGTGGACATAAATCCCGGAGGGGTTTATATCGAATCCTATCTATACGCCACTACAGGTGGCCAACAAGTAGGTTACGCCTCAAATGCCGGCATCGACAATGCCGGCGTCTGGTCTGGCACAGCAGAGTCGTTTGTTAACCTCCATCCCGCTGGCGCTTTCTATTCCTACGGATTAGCCACCACGGGCAGCCAGCAGGCGGGGATCGCCGCCTTTGGTAATACTCATCATGCGGGGATTTGGTCTGGTACGGCGGAGTCGTTCGTAGATCTGCATCCTCCTGGAGCCGATGAGTCCGAAGTTTACTCCACCACGGGCAGCCAACAGTCAGGTAGCATCGTAATTGGCGGTACTTTTCACGCCGGAATCTGGTCTGGTACAGCAGGGTCGTTTGTGGATCTACATCCTGCTGGAGCTTCTTCTTCACTCGCATACTCTACCGTAGGCAGTCAACAGGCAGGACGTGCCATTTTTGGAGATGGTGTCAATGCGAATTCTCATGCCGGGGTTTGGTCAGGAACGCCAGAGTCGTTTGTGGACCTGCATCCGAGTGGGGCTTCAAGGTCCTGGGCGACGGCGACCACCGGCAATCAGCAGGCGGGGCGAGCTATTATTGGTGATGTGGTTCACGCCGGGATTTGGTTCGGCTCGGCAGAGTCATTTGTGGACCTTCACACGAGCTTGGGGGACGATTATCGGAACTCGCGCGCCGAAGGAATATGGACCGATGGTTCGACGGTATTGGTGATTGGATCAGGCTACTATCAGCCAGATTTTGTAACTCACGCGCTCCTGTGGACGATCACCATCCCCGAACCCTCGTCGGCGAGTCTGATACTTCTCGGGTTGGCTGGAATCGGAGTTCTTCGCCGCCGCCTAAAATGACCGATCGAAGTTTGACGTACATTCAGCCTGACCTTCGCTGTCACTGCATTCACGAAATCCCGCTGCTACCCCGGCGCATTATATCGGGAATATTTCCTGACGAAGGACATCATACTTTCGCCATGCAACCGTCATCGAACGCAGATAAATCTTTTCAGCGTCCAATGTTCCGCTATTCTCAGTGCATGTTCGTTCGGCTTGGAAATTGTCTATTGATCGTCGCGCTTATTGGCGCAACGGGCGGACATTGGGCCGCGCTCCAGGCGATTGCGTGGACGAACATGTTAGCGAACAATCTCCGAACCGCCTCATTCGAGGAAGCTTTGGCAAAGACATTCGATGGCAAACATCCCTGCAAACTTTGCAAATCCATTGACGCCGGAAAAGGCGCCGAGAAGAAAACCGAACTCCCGCAGATTTTGAAAAAGCTGGAGTTCACCAACGAACGACCCGCGATTGTTTGTCGGGCGCCGCAGGATTTCACCCTTCTCTCTGAAACTGGTTTTTCTCCATCGTTATTTTCACACAAGCCGCCTGTTCCGCCTCCCCGCAGTCTCGCTGCCTGATCTCCTCTCAAGCACGTTTCCGGGGTTTGCCTCCGGAAGATGTGATCGTTTGCTGATTGTTTCGGCGACGATGAATTAAATACCTCCGTCTGGTTTGTCCTGCCTGTTGGCATCGGCTCGCATGGATGGTGGTTCGATGGTTTGGAAAATCTTTAACCCTTTTGAAAATTCGGTTTATGAAAAAATATATTCTCGTTGGTTCGTTGGTTGGTTTGCTCGGTTTGACTGCGGTAAACGCCGACACGCTCCTGAGCGGTTCGGCCACGATTGATTATGATTCTGCTGCATGGAGCACGCTCGCTTCCGGCTTCGGCCCGACGCCAGTGCTTTCCCTCGGCGCGTACTTCAATCAGGCGGACGCCAGCGCACGCACGCAGGCGCAGTTGCTGGCCGACCTCAATCCCGGCGGCCCCGCGTCATACCTTGGTCAAGTGTATGCGATGAACGGTGCTTCAGTGGTCAATCTCTCAGGCCGTTACACGCAACCGACCACGTTCGCCTACACGCCGGGTTCACTCAGCAGCCACACGGGCAGCATCGGTCTGGGTGGCGTAGCGCGGTTCGACGTTTACGGCGGAGTCTTCGGCTCACTGCTTTTCGGTGACTTCACTTTGCAGTATGACGCCGCGCGTTCGCTTGTCGGCGGTTCGGGATGGTATCTCAAAGGCAACATCCCGCCGGCAGCCGCCGCGTATGATCTGCTCAACGTCAGCATCACAGAAGCGCCCGGCACATTCACCATCTCGGGCGACCTTGGGGTTTCGTATGAAATTGCCAACTTCCTCTATGCCACCCCGGGCGACACGCTCAAGGATGTGGGCAACTTCACGTTCACGGCAACCACCGTGCCCGAACCGTCCGCGCTCGCGTTGCTCGGGCTTGGCGTGCTGCTGCCATTGCTGCGCCGCAAAAACTGATCGCATCAACTCATCGCTCGGTATCGCACGCGGGTGGGCGTCAAACCACGCCACCCGCGTCGCGACCGGTCTGATAAAACTGCATGAAAAGTTTTGCTCTCATTCCGATGGCTGCGTTGGGATTCCTTTGCAACGCAGCACACGCCGCCACTCTAGCCAGCGGCTCGGCCACGATTGATTACGACAAAGCCGCGTGGGATGTGCTCGCGGTGAACTATGGCTTGCCTCAACCGACGTTGACGCTGGCGGCGTTCTTCAATCAAACCCAGGCCAACACAC
>JABFSR010000212.1 GCA_013140495.1 Verrucomicrobiota bacterium | reverse complement strand
CGGCGTAATCGGCCCCGGGCGAGTCGTGTTCTTTCCATTCCCGCTCGACGCCGTTCCGACGGGAAACCCCGATGGCGACGAACGCGCTCACTTGCTTCGCAACGTGATTCAATTCCTCGTGCCCGGTGTAAACGGCCTTGGCACGGTTTCCTTTGACAGCCCGGCCTACACAGTTCCGAGCCTGGTCACCGTGGAAGTCGCAGACACGGACCTCGTCGCGCTCGGCACCATTACGAATACGTTTTACAGCACCACACAAACGAACGCAGTAGCCGTCACGCTCACTGAAACCCCCGAGCCGGGAGTGTTTCGCGGATCCATCAGGCTTGTAGCCGCCACCAATGCGCCTGCACCTGGAACTTTGCGCGCAAAGAACGGCGACACCATCGGCTGCGTGTATTTCGACGCTTCGGCAAACGCCACTGTGCAGGCCACAGCCATCGTGGACATAAATGCGCCAACGATCACAAGTGTTGCTGCCTTGCCGGATTACGTGGACGCCTTGATCAGTTGGACCACGTCCGAAGACGGGGATGCCTTGGTGCAATTTGGTGAATCACAATTCTTGAACCGTACCGCGGTGGATTCGGCTCTCGCCACCTACCACGAACTTGTCCTCACCGGTCTGCGGCCAAACAAGACATACTATTACCAGGTCGTGAGCCGCGACGCCGCAGGCAACACGCGAGTCAACGACAACAACGGCCAGTTGTTCACGTTCACAACCCTCATGCCACTAATGCCACCCTGGTCCGACAACCTTGACACGGGTGCAACGAACTGGAACGTGCAGACTGAGACCAGTTCAGATTCTGGGTGGTCACTTGGCGTTCCGAACAATGGAAAGGAAACGAGCGCCAATTCTCCACCGCTCGCGTGGGGTAGCAATCTTGATGGCGGTGCTCTGGGTTACTCGGAAACCTTTTTGATCAGCCCAGCCATTGACCTGACTGGTGGAAATAACGCCACTCTTAAATTCTCGCATAGTTACGACTTCTTCTTCGCTCCGGGCGACATCCTCAACGGCGGAGAACTGTTGATTGTCACCAATACGGCGTTGACTCCTGTTTCTCTCGCTGCGTTCACCGATGACGCAAATTTCGGTTGGGAAGAGGAGACGTTTGATCTCTCGGCTTTCACCGGACAGGTTGTCTATCTCGTCTGGTACTACCAATTGTTCTCATTCGACGCCTCGCCCCGGCCCGGATGGTTGGTGGACGACATTTCCTTGACGGTTTCAAACATGGCCAGCGGGACGATTCAAATCTCAAACAATCTCTGGCAGGCGCGATTCGTCATGACTGGGCCGACCAATTTTGCAGGCAAGGGACTTTCCTCTGTAATAAGCAACGCCAGTCCGGGCCAGTACGTTGTCACGTTCAATCCCGTCCCGTTTTATCAGACGCCACTGACGCAAACGAACCTGCTCGCACCCGGCAGCAACGTGATTTTCCATGGCAACTACTCATTCACCGATGCCAACTCAAACAACATCCCCGACCCGTGGGAGGTGACATTCTTCGGCGGTGCACTGTCGAACCGCACCGTGCTGACAGACACGGATAAGGACGGCATGAGCGATTACGCGGAGTTTATCGCAGGGACTGACCCAAACAATCCCCTGCCCTCCTTCCGCGTCACGGCCACATGTCTCCCGAACGGAACAGTGCGATTGGAGTGGCCGACTGCGCCCGGCTTCAGCTACCGCGTTCAAACAAGCACGAATGCAACCGCATGGTCACCCTCGGGCGGATGGCTGCTCGCAACCGGACAGACAAATAATCAGATCGTCACGCCACTGTCGAATGACCGCGCAAACCTTTTCCGCGTCGAGGCTCAGGCAGACAGTTTGGCAGCAAGCTTTAGGGTGAGCGCGTCGTTGCTCGCGAGTAATACAGTCCGGCTCGATTGGAATTCCGCATCGGATCATGGCTATCGGGTGATCGGCAGCACGAACGGAAACTCCTGGTTGCCATTCTCTGGTTGGATACACGCCGTAAGCGCAAACACGAGCTTCACCCTGCCCCCACGCACCAACGGCGCTCCCAATCTTTTCCGCATCGAAGTCATGCCGTAACACTCTACCAGACGATCAGCGTCCGGTCAGATCATGTGACAGAACATCCCATCGCGCAGCTTCGGCTCGAACCATGTGCTCTTGGGCGGCATGATCCCACCGGCGTCCGCGATGGTCATCAGGTCTTCGATGCTTGTCGGAAACATGCTGAACGCGCAGGCGTACTCACCTTGGTTCACAAGTTTCTCAAGTTCCGCCGTTCCTCGAATGCCACCGACGAAATTGATGCGCTTGCTTGTACGCGGATCGTCAACGCCGAAGATCGGCGCGAGCACATACTTTTGAAGCAAGGTCACGTCTAGTTTCTCAATCGGATCCTGGGTGGCGGCGAAATGAGGGCGAAAACGCAGCGTGCGCCATTTGCCGTCGAGGAACAATCCAAGTTCGTGTTTTCGCACTGGCTTGGGTGAACCTGCCGACTGAATGACGAATACTCCATCCAGTTTTTCCAGAAGTTGCCCGCTGGTCAGTCCGTTCAAATCTTTCAACACACGGTTGTAAGGCAGTATCTGCATTTGGTTGTGTGGGAAGATGACGGTGAGAAATTGCCCGCTGTGGCCTGCGCCTTTGCGGGTTTGAAAAACCCGCCCACCCGCTGCGCTACGATGATGTCCGTCTGCGATATAAAGAAACGGAATCCGTGCGAATTGTTCCGTGATAAACTCAATCCCGGCCGCGTCACCTACCGTCCACGACGAATGACGCACGCCATCCTTACCGGTAAAATCAACGTCGGGTGTTCCTGACGTCCGTTTCATTACGAACTCGTCGAGCGCTGTCGTCGCACGATACGTTAAAAAAACCGGACCGGTCTGCGAATTGAGCGCTTCGATGTGGCGCACGCGGTCGTCTTCCTTATCCGGACGGGTTAACTCGTGCTTCTTGATGATGTTCTTCAGGTATTCATCACAGCTTGCCGCAGCAACGAGACCGACCTGTGTGTGGCTGCCCATGATCTGGCGGTAAAGATAGAAGCACGGTTGCGAGTCCTGCTTGAGTGCGCCCTGAGAAATGAGTCTGGTAAAATTCTCCTTCCCTTTCGAATACACGCGTGAAGAGTAAATATCCGTCCCTGCGGGCAGATCAATCTCCGGTTTGCTGACGTGCAGGAAGCTCAACGGATTTCCCGCCGCCATCAAGCAAGCTTCCTCCGATGACATAACGTCATAAGGCAGCTCGCAGATTTGAGGAGCGAGTCCGGGTTTGGGTCGCAGTGCGGCAAATGGTTTCAAGGTCGCCATAGAGCGGCGGAAGATAGAAAACTCGAACACTCGACGCACGAAGAAACTACTTTTGACATAGTCCGCTCCGCTCCGCTTTCCTACCCTGCAACGGCATGAACGACCGCCAATCCACCAGCACGCTCATCATCGCGACTCGCAACGCGCACAAGGTCGGCGAGATTCGCGCCATCCTTGGGAACGATTTCCGTTATCTGACGCTCAAGGACTTTCCAGATGCTCCGAGCGTGATCGAAAACGCCGACACGTTTGCAGGCAACGCGACGAAAAAGGCCCTGG
Source organism: Verrucomicrobiota bacterium (assembly GCA_013140495.1). Classification (GTDB taxonomy): domain Bacteria; phylum Verrucomicrobiota; class Verrucomicrobiia; order Limisphaerales; family JADLHS01; genus JADLHS01. The sequence goes on along the minus strand of JABFSR010000212.1, from coordinate 12,256 downwards.
AACTTGCGCACTGGCTCAAACAAGCGGGAGGTGATGACGTTGCGACCCGGAACCCGGAACCCGGAACCTGGAACATTTTTGTGTTGGCGGACGACTCAGGTCTGGAGGTTGATGCACTTGATGGCAAACCCGGCGTTCACTCCGCACGATTTGCCGCACTCGATTCTGCCATCTCCGGTAACTCCACCGACGCCGACAACAACGCCAAGCTGTTGCGATTGTTAGAAAACGTGCCGCAAGAAAAGCGCGCCGCGCGCTTTCGCTGCGTGATCGCGCTGGCCGTGTTCAATCCTTCCTCCTTCGTCCTTTGCCCGGAAGTTTTCGAGGGTTGGTGCGAAGGGCGGATTGGTCCCACGCCCCGTGGCAATGGCGGCTTCGGTTACGATCCACTGTTCATTCCGGAGGGATTCGAGTTGAGTTTCGCGGAGCTTGGTGAAGACGTGAAGAATCGCCTGAGCCACCGGGCAAAGGCGTTGCAGAAATTACATCAGTATTTCAGGGAGACAGGTATTGAAGGCATCAAGTAAAGCAGAAACGTGGCGCGCATCTACAGGAAATTGCGATGAGCAACAGCGTGGTTTGATCAATCCAACCAACAATAATCACACTCCTCTGAGAAAAATCCCCTGACAATGAGGCAGACCATGCCATCCGAAGCGAACTCGACAAAACGCGCATGAAAATTTCCCGAATTGGATGCGGGTAGTGAATACGACCAAGTTTCGACACCGCGCATTGTCGTGCTTTTCTCCAACGGTTGTCCTGCGAGATTTCGCACGTCGTCACGACTCATTCCTCGCTGAATCCTAGCAAATGCACGTTCGGAGTAATTCGAGGCATATCGCGTTGGGTGAGATCCCGATGTCATAAGCCATGCAAGCGCTTCAGAGCGGCTGTAGCCATACGGAAAACCAGGCCACACAGCGCCGATAACAAAGCCACAAGAAAGCCAGCCGAGCACAAATGCAGTTCGCCGAAACATTCGCTTCATACACTCAAAAGATTATGAGCACCCTTATCCACCATCTCACTTTGAATGTCTATAAAGATATTGGATGCAGTCCTGAAACGAATTTGCCACGGTAAAATTCATGCTACCTAGCGCTCAAAGCTACTATCGTTTCAGTCGATAGAATTTGTTGCTCGCCGTGCCGCCATTTGTAACCACGGTTTCGTAGCCAGCGAGCGCAGATAAGTTTGTCACCGCGGCCCAATTGGCAGTAGCAAGGTTGGTGTGGGATTGAAGCTGATAACCCGCCGCCCATGCGGGCCAGCGCAGAATGGTGTTCGTTCCAGTGCGCGTCAGGTCCAAACTTGGTGGCACGATGGCGGTGGAGACGACCGTAGCTTCCGCACCCAGCATGCTCTGAACCGTCACGTAAACAGGATAGTCACCTGAATTGGTGTAAGTGTGAGAGCCTCGGACCTCCTTCTTTCCTTCTGCATTGGTCTGGATCACGCCACTGCTGATCGAGTTGTCACCCCAGTTGATTGAGGCGGTGAAATTACCGGTGGAACTGTTTGGCACGCCATTGGTGAACGTGGCGAGCAGGCGGTTTGTGAACGGCGCGATCGGTGCGGCGACGAAGTTTGTGGCCACTGCGGAGATGGCGGTGTCACCGACGGCAAAAGTGTATTGCTGGTAATCGTACGTGGCAAAGCTGGGGCTTTGGCTCGCGGCCACGTAAAAGCGCAACGGCCCCGCGTAACCTGGATTCGGAACAACAACGAACAAGCCATTGGTATAGGTGGTGGTGAAGATCGAGTTTGACGAGTTGTTGAAAGCGTTCGCATTGACGAAGTATGCGTCGTAGTAAAGCGTGTTGGTTTCAAAGTCGAACGCGGAAATGTAGTTCGTCGCCCGCCCGTTGACCGGAATAAGCCTGTTTGTGATCGCAGGCGTGTTCAGGATTGGAGCTTCATTGTTCGCCACGTCCGAGACCGTCGTTGCAGTGAATGTGTTTGTCACACGCCCACCAACCAACCCGTCATCCGCAATGACTCTGATTGTTCCGGAGACGCCCGCGAGATTTGTTCCCGTTAATGTGATGACGGTGTCGGCTGTATTGGCAACGAATGAGGCACGCGTGATGATGACGTCGGCAAACGGACGGTCATTCCCATTTCGCGGCGTGCTGATGATGTTTGAAGCCACGTTGAAGCCACGCAACAACTGGCCGAACAACGTATAACCGAAATCCAGAAACCGCTGCGGGCCGAGAGTGATAAAGAACTGGGAGCCATCCGTGTCCTTGCCTGAGTTCGCAAGCGCGAGCTGGCCGCTGCCGGAAAAAATGGCACGCGGATGAAATTCATCATCATATCGGAAAACCGGACCGCCAGTGCCGTTTGTTGATGGATCGCCACCCTGAATCATGAAACCCGGGATAACGCGATGAAAGATCGTGTTGCTGCTGTACATCCCGGCCAAGTTGAAACCTGCAAAGACATCCACCGTGTGTGGCGCGCGATCCCGAAACAGCATCAGGGTCATATCGCCGATGTTCGTTACCATCGCAAGCACCCCGCGGAATGGAGTAAGGTATGCGCCCGGTGCGTTCGATGGCGCGACCTGCACCACGGACATCTTCCAGAACGGATTGTTCGTGTGGACTTCCACCGTGATCCGATTTGTGCTGCTTGTAACCGTGTAGGCGAGCGGGCGACTGTTGGATGAAGTAGCTGTAATCGGGATGGTCAGGGATTTCCCCGCCGGAATGTTGGCTGTGGGAATCGGATCAATGACAGGTGCGGAGTTCGCAGAAAACGACACCAACACGGCACAGGCTACAATTCTGCACAAATTACGACTCAGCATACGGCGGGGAATATAGCAGCAATTTCAAGATATGCACCGACTACTTCGGTATGGGTAGTTTCGCGTGCAACAAACCGTTGCTCGCCACCATGCGCACCTTGCGCTTTCCCGGAATCGGACGGGTCCAGAATTTCCCACCTGCGCATTCAACGATCAATCCGCCTGCCGCTACGTCCCACAAACTCACACCGCGTTCGATGTAGGCATCCAGCCGACCCGTCGCCACGTAAGCCAGCCCCAGGGCTGCCGCGCCAAACATCCGCACCTTGCGCACGCGCCGCACCAGCCAGCAGAAATACGGGATGCCGCGCTCCGTGTTCGCTCTGCTCTTGGCAAAGCCGATGGAAACAATAGAGTCTGCAAGCTTGGCGCGTTTGCTGGCGCGCACCGGCCTGCCATTCAAAAGCGCCGGCCCGCCACGAACCGCTGTCCACAACTCATCTTGAAACGGGTCAAAAACCACTCCAAGGATTGATTCGTAATCCAGATCACTGCCTGTAATCCCCGACTTTGGACTCCGGACTTTGGACTCCGGACATTTTTTTTGCAACGCAATGGACACACAAGCATGTGGAATTCCGTAAGCAAAGTTTACGGTACCATCGATTGGATCCACCACCCAACGCAATTCTTCCCCTGTGTTCCCGCTGTCTCCCTCTTCTCCAAGCAACGCAATCTTTGGAAACGCAATGCGCAACTTTTTCTCAATGAGTTTCTGGCAACGCACGTCCAGTTCCAGCTTGATGTCGTGCGACGTCGCCAGGTTGACAATTTTGCTTTCACGCAGGTTTTGCCGCATGAGTTTGCCCGCTCCGCGTGAGGCGGCAACAGCGACAGACAGGGCTTTTCGGAGTTCCGATTTATTCATCGCCGCGAATCTTGGGCAAGACGCAGGTACGATGCGAGCAGAACTTTTTCGATCAGGAAAAATTGCGTTCCACTGGGATGATCACGGTTCGGAACGAACACCCGCAGCACTTGCGGCAAGTTGTTTCTCAGTCTTCAACCGCAATTGTCCACACGCCGCGTCAATATCGTGTCCCTTTTCGCGGCGCAAGGTCGCCACCACCTTCTGTGACTTCAACGCAGCGAGAAAACTTTCACACACCTCTTCAGTTGGTCGCGCCCACGGCAAATCCTCCACCTTGTTGTACGGAATCAAGTTCACCTTCGCGTTGAGCCGGTGCGCCAGTCCTGCGAGCGGTCTGACCTGTTCAAGTGAATCGTTCACGCCTGCAATCAGGATGTATTCACAGGTGATCATCCGAGCGCGCTTGGATTGGTAGTAGTCCAACGCAGCAGTAAGTTCTTTGAGCGGATACTTGCGATTCACCGGCATGATTTTCTCGCGAACCGCGTCCGTCGCACCATGCAATGAAATTGCGAGCGAAAATTGTTCCGGCTCATCGGCCAGTTTGCGAATCTGCGGCGCAAGGCCGCTTGTGGAAACGGTAATCTTCCGTGCACCAATCCGACCGCCCCACGGAGAATTCAAGAGGCGCAACGCTTTGAGCAGGTTGTCGTAGTTCGCCAGCGGCTCGCCCATTCCCATGATGACGAGATTGTCCACGAGGCGCTCGCTCGGAAAGGCGTGGCCGGGGTTTCGGGGAACGTGGTGCGTGGTGCGTGGTGCGTGACCAGCGTCCATAGCGCCTGAAACAATTGGGGACTGCCCACCCTCCACGACTCTGGACTCCGGACTTTGGACTCTCGACTGTTCCAAACTCCACCGTTCCACACCCATCACCTGCTCAACAATTTCATGTGGCAGCAGATTGCGTTTCCAGCCGTCGAGTCCGCTTGCGCAGAACTTGCAGCCATACGCGCAGCCCACCTGGGTGGAAACGCAGAGGGTGTGACGGTCGCTCGCCTCGCCATAAAGCGACGGGTTGGCGGGAATAAGCACGCTCTCCACGAGCGAGTGATCCTCAAGACGCCAAAGAAACTTTTGCGTGGCGTCACGCGAGCCTTGCTTGCGGAACATTTCAAGAGTGCCAAGCGAGAAGTCGTGTCGTAATTTTTCCCGCAGCCCCTTGGGGAGATTCGTCATCGCATCCCAATTCGTCACGCGATGTACATAAAGCCAGTCCATCAACTGTTTCACGCGATAGATGGGCTGCTCCCACGTGACGAACTGCGCTTCCAGTTCCTCACGGGTCAGGGATTTGATGTCGGTCGGCACAGTGGAGAGTGTAGCTGCTGCCGGTCGTTAGCTGAAAGTGAAATCACCCAGCTTGGCGCTTGAAATGGAAACGTGGCGCGCGAACGATGTTCACGCACCACGTCCGTTCACTTCGTCAGATAATACTTCTCGGCATACTCACGCACCATTCGGTCAGTGCTGAATTGCACAACCAATGTCGCCATGGCGCTACGGATCTTTTGAATCCATTGGCGTGGGATGCCATTCGAGTCGCGGTCGTAGAACGCTGGAATTACTTCCTCGGTGAGGGCTTTGTAGAGATTTGCGCTGTCGGCGCGATCCTGCTCAAGGACGTCCTCAGAATGCGAATCTGGTCCGATGGCAAAACCATTTGTACCGTCGTAACCTTCGCGCCACCAACCATCCAGAATGCTCAAATTCAAACAACCCTGGCAACCGGCCTTCATGCCGCTTGTGCCAGACGCTTCAAGCGGTCGGCGTGGATTATTCAACCACACATCGCAACCAGACACCATCTGGCGGGCAACGTGGACGTCGTAGTTCTCGATGAACACGAGACTGCCCTTGAGATCGCTGAATTTGCTAAGGTGAATGATCTTTTGGATATACTGCTTGCCGGCGTCATCGCGCGGGTGCGCCTTGCCTGCGAAGACGAATTGCACCGGACGCTTTTGATCGCGTGTGAGTCGCACGATGTTCTCCAACTGCTCAAAAATCAGCGGCGCACGTTTGTAGGTTGCAAAGCGGCGCGCAAAACCGATCGTCAGCGCGTCCGGATTGAGCAGCGAGTCGAAGGCGATAAAATCCTCGTGCGTGACGCGTTGGGCCTGCAACAGCAACCGTCGGCGGGAAAACTCCAGCAACTCGCGGCGCAGTTTGTAACGCAACGCCCACAGTTCCTCGTCGCTGATGAAATTCGGGTCGAGAATTTTCCGCCAGAATTCGGCTGAGTTGATTTCGCTCGCCCAATCATGACCGGCCTTGGTCTTCCAGAACCGCGTGGTGTCGCTCGCCTGCGCGCCATTGCCGCTCGTGAGGCGGGTACGCCAGAAGCGGCGTACGGTACCCTTCATCCAGCCTGCGACATGAATGCCGTTGGTGATGTGACCGATGGGAACTTTGTCTTTAGCCACGCCAGGAAACATGCACTGCCACATCTCACGGCTGACCTGACCGTGCAGTTCACTCACGGCATTGGCCGCGCGCGAAACCTTGAGCGCCAGCACCGTCATGCAGAACGGCTCCTTCGCGTCCTTCGCATCCACCCGTCCAAATGCCATGAGCTGCTCGTGCGAAATCTTGAGTTGATCGGCAAACTTGTGACCCGCATAGGCGATAAGTTCACTGGTGAACCGGTCGTGTCCCGCTTCCACCGGCGTGTGCGTTGTGAAAATACATTCCTTCTTCGAAGCAGCGATGGCGTCATTGAGTTTTGCGCCTGCCAACATTTTCTCACGAATGATTTCCAGCGCGAGGAATGCCGCGTGGCCTTCGTTCATGTGGAACGTGGACGGCTGGATTCCGAGCGTGCGCAACAGCCTTACGCCACCAACTCCCAGGATGATCTCCTGCATGATGCGCGTGGTCGAATCGCCGCCATAGACGCGCTTGGTGAGATCCCGGAAATGCTGTTCGTTCTCGGGATGATTCGCGTCCAGAAGATAAACTGGAACACGCCCGACATTCACGCGCCAGGCAAGCAGTTTTACCTCGGACATCGCAATCTTGACCGTTACAATTACGGGCTTTCCTTTTGCATCAAGAACCGGTTCAAGCGGCAGATTCCTGGGGTCGAGCCTTGAATAAAATTCCGTCTGCCAGTTGTTGTGATCAATGGATTGCTGGAAATAGCCCTCCCGGTAAAACAGGCTGATGCCGACGAATCCTAGATCGAGATCGCTTGCGGACTTGGTGTGGTCACCCGCCAGAATTCCGAGGCCGCCCGCCGCAATCGGCAATGTCTCGTGAAAACCAAATTCGGCGGAGAAGTACGCCACTGGATTTTTGTGCAACGCAGGCGCGTTCTTGCGTCCCCACGTGTCCTTTTCGTTCATGTAACTGTCGAAATCGCGGAGCACATTGCGGGCGTGAGAGGCGAAGTCGCGGTCCTGAAGCCGCACACGCAGTTCGTAATCCGACACCTCATGAAGAATGGCGACGGCGTTGTGATATAAATTCTGCCAGCTCCGCGGCGATAGTTCCTGGAAGACTTCCTGCGCTTCCTGATCCCAGGTCCACCAGAGGTTTCGGGCCAGTTTGTGCAGTCCGTTGACGAGTTCGGATATTTCAGACGACGACATTGATTTGTTTGCCATAATTGAAGAATGATTCGATTCACACGAATGACCGGACGCAAAGTAGTGGCCGGATGCGTGCCTCGTAAACAACATTTTGCCCGCAGCACAAAGCAAACAGCGACGGAGAATCTCCGGAAACTCTCAAATCAAATGTGAAGAGGAGCAGATTTTCTTCTGTTTCGCACCAGCGCGATTCGTTAAGGTGATTGCAGCGATACAAAATCCTGCCCATGAAAAACCGGCTCTCTCTTTCATTACTCTTCTGCCTGACGATCCACCTTGGCTGCACTGCGGGCACAAAGGAGTTGGATCAACCCTTCCTGCAATCGGAATTGATCTTTCCGCTGGAACACTGGCACAACCACGGATCCTGCATCGTAGAATGTCCTAACGGCGACCTTTTGGTCTGCTGGTATCGCGGCTCAGGCGAGCGGACGGCGGATGATGTGGCTGTGTTAGGATCACGCAAGCGAAAGGGCCAACGACAGTGGAGCGCACCCTTCCTGATGGCCGACACGCCAGGTTATCCGGACACCAACCCGGCGATGTTCATTGATCCGCAAAAACGTCTCTGGCTGATCTGGCCAACCATTCTCGACAATAACTGGGAGTCGGCCCTGCTCAAGTATCGCATTTCATCGGATTACCAAAAGCCAGGAGTACCACGTTGGAATTCTGGCGACATATTACATGTCACACCACGCACAAACTTCCAAACGCTGGTAAGCGCAGCCCTTGATGCGCTCGCCGCCAATCCGCCACCTGCGATGAAACGCGCCGAATTCGACGAGTGGATCAAGAAGGACCGCGCGCGGCTGCCGGTTGTACTTTCCTGCCGGCTCGGCTGGATGACGCGTGTTCATCCATTTGTTCTGGACGGCAAAAGACTGATCGTTCCGCTGTATTCTGATGGATTTGATTTTTGCCTGATGGCCATCACGGATGACTGGGGCAAAGCGTGGTTCACCAGCGATCCGCTCGTCAGCATTGCCAACTCCCAGCCCAGCCTGGTCCGAAAAAAGGATGGCACGCTTGTCGCGTATATGCGGGACGATGGCCCACCGCCTCAACGCGTGCCGATGAGCGAATCCAAGGATCGCGGCGTGACATGGAGTCCAGTCGTGGATTCGGACCGAGTTGATACAGGAGCCGGCGTCGAAGTCATCGTGCTTAAAAGTGGACGTTGGCTTCTGGTTAACAATGACCTTGAAGAGGGACGACACAGGCTCGCCGTAACACTCTCCGATGACGAGGGACTAACGTGGAAATGGAAGCGCTACATCGAACAGGATTCACCGGACGACGTGAAAACGGGCGCTGGTTCGTATCACTATCCGTCTGTCACCCAGGCAAAGGACGGCAGCATCCACGTCAGCTACAGCTTTCATCAGACGAAGCGCGAAACAAAGCCGGACGCCTCAGGCAAACCTGCCAACGAATCCATCAAGCATGCCCGCTTCAATGAAGCATGGGTGATGGAATGCAATCGGCGCTGAAATCCGGAAGTGGGAAATGTAGCATTGGCGACTCAAACAGATAGTGCAGTGTTCGGGCTCATTTGTCGTGACTTGCCGGGCCGACAAAAAAGGGCCGGGGAAAATCCCCGGCCCATGATGGTCATTTCAAATATCTTACTTACATGTCACAGCCGCCATCGGTAATACTTCGTTCCGCTGGCTGGCACGGTCAGAGGATTGGCGGGTGGTCCGGCAACATCTGTGTAAGGACCGCCTACCGCAGTCGCTTGCTGCAAGATGGACCCGGCAGGCCACGCGATGTTCACGTTGCCACCCGACTTGGTGATTGTGAGGGCTGTAGTCCCTGCCTTGCCCATCAAATAATGCGTTGCGATTGTTGTTTTCGACAAGGCTGTGTCGTAGATGGCAACCTCATCAACGCCGCCAGCGTAGTTATTTGCCCAACCGTTGCCCGTTGAGCCAATAGCCCAATCGCCATTGAGAACCGGTAGTGCCCCGACTGCGGACGTGGAACTGGCGACCTCCAGACCGTTGCGGTAGAGCCGCCACTTGCTGCCATCGTAGGTGCCGGCCAAATGAACCCAATTCCCGCCACCCAAATCGCCGCCCGGAATTGGGAAACTCGCCGTATAGGTATTGCTCCCAATTTCAAGATTGTTCGTGTAGATCGTGACAGTCGAACCAACAACGTAGTTCACTCCGCCTTCAATCCGAAGAAAGACCTCCGGACTGTTGGTAACCGAACCATCCGGCGGTGCATGACCGTCGCCCGGCGTCGTTAAAATATAATCGCTTATCGTTGGAGTCCCGTGTGACAGGATGCGCGCCGGATCACCCTGCGTTGCGTCGGGTTTGACCCAAGCTTCCACAGTGATCTGACCGGAGAAATTCAACCCTGACGGGTTATTGAAACTCGCCCACTGCTTGAGACCATCAAGTGGCAGCGAAGCATTAGATGCCTCGAATCCGGCGTAGGCTGGTGATTGGGGACCCGCGGCGACATTGGTGGTGAGAACCAGATTTCCATCAGCCGACGAACCCAGCGTGCCGCTATTGGCCGCCGGTTGGAACGACGGATCATTGAAGCGCAAGTATGTCTTTGGCAGGCTCGCTCTCTGGGCTTGGGGGCTGACAAATGCGCTCGTCATTACCAGTGTTTCGTAATTTGTACCAAGGTTTGAACTGACACCTGCTTGATAATGAGCAAGAATCTGGTCGGGCGTCAGAACATACCCATTGTAAATCGCAACTTCGTCCACATCGCCTTCGAAGGGGTTGTTGCCAAGGGTTGAAGCGGCATTATACGAACCAATCGCCAGATCCGCCGGAACACCGAGGTCCTCGGGCGGATTAGTATTTGCCGCGTATAGCGCAGCCGTGTTCGAGGCGACGGCCACGCCATCAACATACGCTGTCAAGATACCTGACCATTGATCATTTCCGTTTGCTCCCACATCTCCATTTTGAAATTGTGGTTCCCAAGTAACGACAAGATGCTGCCATTGTCCGATCTTATAATCCACAGCCGTTGTTACATCCTGGCCGCTGCCTGAAACACCATCGTACATCCGGAAATTCCAACCGTGTCCCTCGTTATTGATACCTGGCACTGCGGCATACGAAGCGTTCGGGAAACGCTGGAAAATAACCCAGCCGGTCCGATGACCCAGTTTGGGCCAGCGGTTGTTCACGGGGCTTTGACCGCCCTGTTGGTCGCGCATCGGCCTCAGCCATGCCTCAAAGGTGAATGGCGTGCCCGCGTTGGGATTGTTTTCGGCAAGGTACGGCATGGTCGTCGTGGAATTCCCATTACGATTGTGGTAAGCGGCAGCACCGTCATCGGTCCTTCCCGCCAAAGCACCGGCGGCAGGATATCTGACTTCCGAACGGTGGGTTGCAAGCCCTGCACTTCGAACATCACCCAAATTGACAGCGGTGGCCTCACTTGGAGCAATCTCATCAAGCCTCAGGTAAACCACAGGGTTGTGGGATTTGACGAGAACATCGTACGGTGTTGCGCGATTGGCATTCGTCCCGTTCTGGTAGTGGGACAGAATCTGGGCCGGACTAAGTGCGTTGGAGTACCAGGCGAATTCATCTGCGCCACCAAAGTACGGGTTCAAGCCAGTGTTGCAGTTGTTGTAACACCCAATTGACATCCCTGGCTGTCCCGCTGGCGATTCAGTAACCGTGTCATGGTCGCCAGTGCAAGGCTGATAGAGTGGCTGTCCGGACATGTGATTTGAAACCGCCATTACGCCGTTGATGTACATCATCACAGTCGCCTCGGTGTCACTTGTCGGATCGTAAACGGTCACCACATGCACCCATTTACCTACTTCAAACGGAACGACAGCCGTGGTATCCAAAGGGCTACCGCCGCCAACACCACTGAACATGCGGAAATTCCAGCCGACTGGATCACCGCCAGTCGAGTCCGCGTTGACCTTGCGTTGAAAGTAGGTCCAGCCTTGGCGATTCGCTCCAACCGTATAACGGTTGTTGATGGGTGCCATTCCCACATTGTTTTGATCGGTGGCGGGGTAAAACCATGTCTCGATCGTGAACGGCTGGGTGTTCGGCGGGTTGATCGCCGGTGTGAAAGGAATCGTCGCTCTGGTGGTGTAATCAAAAAACGCCGAACGATTTTTATCCCCGATGATGGCACCGGGGAACGGATGCACGACACCGGTAGGATCAAAGCCGAAAACACCTCCTTGCTTGTAACTGAGGAGGTCGTTGGTTGCGTTTCCAGACGCCCCCAGACTGCCAATGTTTGTGTGTATCATTGTCCGGGTCGTATCATCGTTGAGGCGATAATACGCTTTGGGTGCATTGCCCAGAACGGTGGATTGATAATCTGCCCCTGCTGCGGCATAAGCCAACGGCAAGATAGCGGCGACTATGAGATGCTTCGCAGCAACGACGCGACTGGTGAGTTTGGTTCGCATAGAACTTGATGGTTTTTCCGGGTTTGGTTAGTGGCTATTTGGACGCTAGAATCAAGTAATCCATCACTCTGAGCGGTACATGCACTCACTGTGAAAGGTTCTTGTCGCTGGCGTTGTAGTCATACTGCTACAACAGAGTGAATCGAGTCAATAGAAAAGTGAAATTTAAGGAGCGAAATTCTGGTGAACATCTCAGTATTAACAACTCACAGTGGCCTTACCCCGAATTGGTGGAATCTAATCTGAGTCAGGGTAATCTACCACGCATCCGAGATTGAACTCCGTAATCGGGTCGCCACGCGATCCTGCCTCCGGACGGGAAGACCCCTCAACGCGGGAACGAGGTTCGCTCAATGGTCCAAAGAAAATCCGGGTCTTGTTGCGAAACCGACTGCCGGCTCAGATCCTGAAAGGTCAGCTTGTATTTGAGCACACTCGTCCGCCATTTGTGGATTTAAGAATGCCCGTCGGCAAAAGCGAAGCCGCAGGCGCCGTTGTGCTGGTTGCTCGGCAGGTCAATCCACTCGTAATTCCGTTGGGCATTGAAG
>JABFSR010000267.1 GCA_013140495.1 Verrucomicrobiota bacterium | reverse complement strand
TCATGACATTCAACGGATTGCTCGTGCCGCTGGCGTCATCGGACCATCCCATGAAAGCCCAGCCGGCATTCGGGGTGGCGGTGAGCGTAACGATGGAGTTGGAGAGATATGCCGTTTCAATCGGACCTCGCGTGAGGTCACCGTTCCCGTTTGTACGCAGATTTAGACGGAAGCGATCGGGGGTCAGACTCCAACTCAGGGTGGTGATTCCCGATACACCGGCGCCGGAGTTCAAATTCACCCCGGCGAAGAGGGACGCGGGGGCGGTGCCGAGGTTGATGGTGGTACTCGGGCCAGTCCAGAGATTCCCCAAGCTGTCCGCGACCGAGCCGCTGACACTGGCTGAAGTGCCATTGAGAATGGTGACAGTGAGGTTGCCAATCACGCGTTGAGGCAAGCCCACGCCGGCCGCACCGCCGATATTGGCGTTGTTGAACAATGTGGTCGAGGTACCGCCGTATGAGTAGATCTGGATCGCGTCCGAACCGTTGAACGCGCCGTTTACGATCTCGAATTGGAGGCCCAACAAGCCCCCTACGGCGCCCGCCTCATTGCTGAACTCCATCCGAAACGTGGTGTTATTGGAAACCACGCCATCGAAATGGAAGGTGTACTCATCTCCAGCTTGCCACGAGCCAGGGTATGAGGCAAAGGAGGACGGGTCGAAGGCCAGGTTTCCGTTTCCGTAGTATATGCAGCGCCCGTAGCTGCTCCCCGAAGCTGGATTGTCCACAATGCTTCCGGGAGAAGTGGTATTCAGAGTCGGCACCAGGGCGCCAGCATAGCCGACCCAGGTTGGCACAGAATGGCTTGGGTCCAATTCAATAGTAAGAGGCATACCCACGAAATTGATCGTTTCGCCCGAAGCGACTGTGAGCGCGCCCAAGAGGGCCGCATTAACCGCGAGCAATACTCTTACGTGCATAGATTTGAATTTAGGCGTAATGAGGTCAGTCAGTCCATCGGCTCAAAAGTGCGCCGTCACGTTTGTTATGGGATTGCTGAAAGTTTGCGAAGCTGGAGCCGGCAATTTGATTTCATAGTTCATTGGGTCAATTGAGTTAGCGCTCGCAACCAAATCGCCAGCATAGTTAGTCCACTCACCCAAGAACCAGAAATGTTGGAGATGCCTGACTGTGGCCCATTAGAGGCCAAATACAAGGGAATAAGTGAATCGGGTTCTCGCTTAAACTTAGCCGTGACACCTCATCCGGTCTGCGGCCACGTTGACTCACTCGCGTCCCCGCGCGTTCGGCCTTGCGGCCTTTGCCTTCGGCAAATTCCTCTTACCGTTTTCCCAAACGGTTCGAGTCTCCCCATCCGATGAGGAGAAGGGAATCGAACTCGCCGACGCCAACGTAGCCGTCCATGCCGCCGCAACCTACGACAGTTTCAAAGGAGTTGGCGATGACATCAGCGCGAAGGGGTCTTTGGAAACGAAACGGCTGATCCATCCCCGCCAGAAACTTTCCAACCGCGTGAGTTGAAGTTGAATTCCAATGCGCCGGTTTGGCGGGTGTAGAGGACGGGGATTTTTCTTTGGTCAAGACGATCACGCAACTGGCCGCTGGCGCGTTCGGTGGCGGGAAACTCCGAGTCCGCGACGACGATGAGTTTTGGTTGGATGACGTCGAGCAATGCGTCGCATAGCGGCTCGGTCTTCACGGGCAGGCCGGTGACAACGATATCCGCACGCAAATCCCGCGTGCGGGCAATGAGGTCGTTTTGGCCGGTGCGACCCAGGTCAGACAACAACAGCACGCGCACGCCGTGAAATTCGCCAAGCAACACGAGCGCACCGTCGTCGGCCTGCGCATAGGTATCGGTCAACGCCGGATGCAATACTTCCCAGATGCCCGCTTTGTCACCGCGCTTGACGATTTTCCAACCGTCCTCCTCCGCCTGAGACGCAAGCCTGCGATATGTGGCCGAGCGGAATCGCACCGGACCCGCATAGATTTCGCTGACCCGGAACGTTGTCACAAATTCCTCGGTTGCGCCGACGTGTTTGAGATCGCCGTGAGTCAATGCCAGTTGGGGCAGCGTGTTTACACCTTTCGCATGGAGGAGCGGTCGCGTGACGAACTCGAACGAATTGGTGTTGCCGCAGTCGAACATCCAATCGTGGTCGTGGCCTGCGTTGTCCACGAACACGCCGTGCGCACCGTTCAGCGGCAGAACGGTGAGCCTTGTTGCGTTCCGGGCTTCGAGCCATTGCCAGCCGTAAAACAGGGTTACGACCACGAGCGCCAGAATGGTGCGACGCCTTTGCTCCGGCTTCCAAAGCCAGCCGTTCAACGTGCCGATCAGGAATCCATAGTAGAACACAAACGTCAGCCATGACGGCGCAGGCACATAATAAAATGCGCCGGGCAGTTCGGTGCTCCACTGGCTGACCTTGACCATGCCCGCCATCCAGAACCAGCCGCAGTGGTTGAAGAGTTCTGTCGCCCAGGGAAACCAATCACCGCAAAACAAGCTGCCGAGGTTGCACGCGAGCGCGGCGCTGCTCATCGGCACGACGATGAGATTGGCCAGCAAAGTCACCGGGCTGAACAAATGAAAATAGTACGCCGACAAAGGAAGCGCACCCAGCCACGCGGCCAGCGAAGTCGCAAAACTCGTCAACACCACGCGCAACACGGCGCGCAGGGCGCGTTTCCAGGGCGGCAACAACTCGCGCGGCAAAAGAGGGTCCAGTTCGAGAACACGATCCCGGAGCACTTCGAGCGGTGAGAGAAACAGCGCGAGGCTCAACACGACGAAGAACGAAAGCTGGAAACTGGCCTGAAAGAGTTGCTGTGGATCCCAGGCAAGAATCACCAGACCCGCTGCCGCGAGGGAATTCAACAGATCGCCCGGCCTGCGCAACGCCCATCCGCCGACGATGATTGTCATCATCACCGTCGAGCGGATCGCCGAGGATTGCCAGCCTGTCGCGCCCGTGTAAAACCAGATCAACGGAATGACCACGAAACCACAAGCCATGCGAGGCACGCGCACCACGCGCAAGACGCCAACGAGAATTGCAGCGATCAACGCGATGTGCAGTCCTGAAATGGCAAAGATGTGCATCGTTCCTGAGCGCATGAATGGTTCGCTCACCTCGTCTGTAAGCGCAGTCTTCCAACCAAGAGTCATGGCCCAGATCAGTCGCAACGGTTCATCTTTCACAGGCATCCCGTGCGCGAGCGTGCGTTGCGACCAAAGGAGGAAACGATCTGCGAGCGGACGTGTATTTGTCGTTGCCGAAACCAGCTTCCAATCTTCAGCCGTGCTGGCCTTGATCTGACGATAAATTCCCTGGCGCGCGAGATAAGAGCGGTAATCAAACAGCAACGGAGACACCGGCAACGGCGGCGGACCAAGGACTCCTGTGATTTCGACTTCGCTCCCTTTGAAATAATCGGACGGCAGATCGCCGCGCGTAGAAACCATGACCAGGCCGGTGGCAGATTCGGACTTGTCCTTGCGGATCAATGAACGGACGCGCACGAGAGCCATGGTGTGAGTCATTTCAACTTCGCCGACTTCGCGAACCCGCAGGCTGGGAGTTTCCTCAAGCACGCCGCGCATGGTAGCAATTTCCTGCTCATCACCCGTCAGTCGCCGTAAATCATCCGGGGCCAGCACGGCCGTGCGCGCGACCATATTGGTCCAGCCGACGAGCACAAGCAGCAGCCAGAGCAACACAGGACGCAACCGGGAGATGAACAACCCACACAAGAAGACAACCGACGCGACCACGAACAAGCCCGCAAGCGATGGCTTGAAAAAATCACCAAGCAACAGGCCTGCGACATAGCACAACGCCACTGGCAGGAGGGGGCGTTTCATGATGAAACATTTCTAACAAAGCATCCGGGCAAAGTCACGCATAGAGTTCTTTTTGCATTAGTTAGGATGCGGCGTCCTTCCGCGCCGTGCTTTCGATCAAGGTTCATGCCTGACGTAAATAACAGTTTGGCACGGCAAAAAACATTCTCGCCAAACGCCCCGGGTTTTCAGATGTTATGTCTCCTGTTTTAACATTGAACATGCAATTCACCGGAACTCACACAGCCATCGTAACGCCGTTCAAGCACGGCAAGATTGACGAACCCGCACTGGAACGCCTCATCAAATCCCAGATCAAAGGCGGCGTGGACGGCATCGTCCCCGTCGGCACCACCGGCGAATCCGCCACGCTGGATTATGAGGAACACATCCGGCTCATTGCGCTCTCGGTAAAACTCGCCCACGGCAAAATCAAAGTCATTGCCGGCACGGGCGGCAACTCCACCAAGGAAGCCATCTACCTTACGCAGGAAGCCGAGAAAGCCGGCGCAGATGCGTCGTTGCAGGTCGCGCCCTATTACAACAAGCCCACGCAGGAAGGTCTGGTCCAACACTTCCATGCGGTCGCCTGCTCGACGCACCTGCCGATCATTCTCTACAGCATTCCAGGACGTTGCGGCATCGAGATCGGCGTGGAAACGGTGAACCGTCTCGCCCACGACTGCATGAACATCGTCGGCATCAAGGAAGCGGGTGGCAACCCCGACCGCGTTTCGCAACTGCGCGCCACCCTTGGCCACAAGTTCACGATCCTGAGCGGTGATGATTCTCTCACGCTGCCGTTCATGGCTGTTGGTGCACACGGCGTAGTGAGCGTCGCCTCAAACGTGATTCCTCACGATGTCGCGCGCATGGTCCGTTCCTACGCCAGCGGCAACACGACTCTCGCGCTGAAACTGCACGAGAAGTTTTATCCCCTGTTCAAGGACCTGTTCATCGAATCCAACCCCGGCCCGGCGAAGGCGGCACTGGCAATGATGGGAATGATGGAGGATGAAATGCGTCTGCCGATGGTGGGCCTGAGCGCGACGAATCGCGACAAGCTGCGCAGGACGATGAAGGCGTGCGGCATTTTGAAATGAAGTTCGAGCTACAACGTGGTGCGTGGCGCGTGGTGCGTGAAGAACGCGCGGCGCGGATTTTTTTCCATGCACCACGCACCACGCACCACGCACCATGACCAAAATCATCATCACCGGCTCGAAAGGTCGCATGGGCAGGGCGCTCGTCGCCTGTGCGCCGCAGCATCGCGAACTTGAAGTCACCGGCCAGATTGACCAGGGTGACGATCTCGCCGCCATCATCACCCGTTGCGATGCCGTGATTGATTTCAGTTCACACTCAGCCACGGCAGGAATTGCAGAGCTATGCGCGAATCACGGCAAGGCTCTCGTCATCGGCACGACCGGCCACGATGACTCCGAGAAATCACGCATCACACACCATGCCGCGCGCATCCCGATGGTTCTCGCGTCGAATTACTCCACCGGCGTGAACACACTCTTCTGGCTCACACGCAAGGCTGCTGAAATCCTGGGCGACGGTTACGACCTTGAAGTCGTGGAAATGCATCATCGTTTGAAGAAGGATGCGCCAAGCGGCACTGCCAAATCGCTGGCTGAAATTCTCGCAGAGGTTCGCAAGCAGCAACTCTCCCGAGTGGCACGGCATGGACGCGAAGGCATCGTTGGCGAACGCACGGCGGAGGAGATCGGTGTTCATTCCATCCGCGGCGGCGATGTCGTCGGCGACCACACTGTCATCTTCGCCACAAACGGCGAGCGCGTTGAACTCACGCACAAGGCATCAAGCCGCGACACATTTGCCAACGGCGCCTTGCGCGCCGCCGCATGGGTCGTCAAACAAAAGCCCGGCCTGTATGACATGCAGGACGTGCTTGGGTTGAAGTAACGCAAAGACGAATCCGAAACCCGGAACATGGTAAACGGAACTCAAAAGTTGAGTCGTCCTCCGAATCCCGTGTTGCTCCGACAGTATGGGTTTCAAATCATTCAGAAACTCGTTCCGCCGGAGACGTGCGACCTGCTGGCAGTTGAACTCACTGCGCTGATGGATCAGCAGTCGGGCCACTCGCGTCACAAGCCCGGGGGCGTACGCAATCTTCTGCGTCTAAGCCCAAACGTCGCAGTACTGGCGAAGGCTGAAAGCATCAGCGCTTTACTGGATGAATTGACCGGCAAGACCTGCTTTCCAGTCCGCGCCGTCTTTTTCGACAAGACGCCCGACGCAAACTGGAGCGTGCCCTGGCATCAGGATCTCGCCATCGCCGTCGCAGCACGCATTGAGACGCCCGGTTTCGGTCCGTGGTCGGTGAAAGACGGGATTCTCCACACGCAGCCGCCCATGGAGGTTTTGGAGAAGATGTTGACCGTGCGCTTGCACCTTGACGATTGTGATGCGAACAATGGAGCGCTAAAAGTGATACCAAGTTCACATACGCGGGGCGAAATCAGCGCGGAGGCCATCGCAGCCATCACCGGTGCAATCCAGCCCTTCGTCTGCGAATTGCCCAAGGGCGGTGCGCTCGTCATGCGACCACTCCTGCTTCATGCCTCCTCGCGCTCCGGGAATCCCGATCATCGTCGCGTGCTGCATATCGAGTACGCTACGGAGGAACTGCCGAACAATCTCAAGTGGTTTGACCGCCAATGAACAACCCTCCCCGCATTCCGCACACCACATTCGTCGCCCTTGGTTCGAACGTGGGTGACTCGGCCACGATACTGCGCCGCGCCATTGCGTCGCTTCAGGAATTGTCCGCTCAACCGCTCACGGTTTCCTCGCTCTGGCAAACGACGCCGGTGGATTGCCCACCGGGCTCCCCGCCATTCGTGAATGCCGTCGTCGCATTGACTCCGCGTGGGGATGAAACGCCGGAATCGTTCCTGAAGAAACTACTGGCGATGGAGAAAGAATTTGGCCGCCGACCGAAGAAAGTCCTGAACGAACCCCGCCGGCTCGATCTTGATCTCATTGCGTTTGGTCACGAAACCCGCTCCACCTCAGAGATCACCCTGCCCCACCCACGCGCTCACGAAAGGCGGTTCGTGCTGCAACCACTGAGCGAGATCGCCCCCGACCTGCTGCTGCCGAA
Organism: Verrucomicrobiota bacterium; assembly: GCA_013140495.1. GTDB lineage: Bacteria > Verrucomicrobiota > Verrucomicrobiia > Limisphaerales > JADLHS01 > JADLHS01. Next base: position 8,963 of record JABFSR010000267.1, on the reverse strand, counting down.
GCAGACAGCCACAACGATACAATTGCTCGCCAGACTTTCAACGCGAGAAAAGCTGGTAAAGCTGCCTTGAGCAACTTCGCACGCGACACGCCCAAACTCTTGGGTTCTTTCCAGTTTCAACAACCCGTCAATGCGCCGGAGCGCTCGCTTCACCTGCCTGCGTCTTGGGCGGATGAAAGAACATAGCCAGCGCAACTGCCGCAGCCGTCGCCGAGATCATGGGGACGAGGAACAGTCCTTTGAAATCCGTCACGCCGTTATGTGTGAAAAGCTTCTGGCTGATGTAGGGACAGATGGAATTTGCAAGCAACGCACCGATGCCAAGGATCATCACGTTGAACAAACCCTGTGCGCTGGCACGGGCGTCCTTTGGAAAATACGCATCTACGAAAATGTAAACCGTGGCGAAGAAGAACGCATAGCAGATACCGTGCAGCACCTGCACCAGGATGATGAGTTCCTTGTGTTCGGGCAGAAATGAATAGACGGCGAACCGCGCAGCATGACCGAGAATTCCGAAGATCATCGTCGTGCGCCAGCCAAGTTTCTTCAGCGTGACGCCGAGAATGAACATGGTGAGAATTTCCGCGATCTGACCGACGCTCATCACGGGCATGATCCAATTGCCGGGTATGCCGACGCCGCCCGCCTCTTTCGCAGCACCGAGAAAACTTCCAGTCCAGTTGAAGTAACAGTTGTGAACGAATGAATCCACCAACGTCACGATCCAGAGCACCAGCATGAAAGGGTGTTTCAACAACTTCATCGCTTCGAGCCATGCAAGCTTTTCGCCTGCGCCTTCCACCGCTTTCTTCGGTGGCGTGTGAGGCAGCAGGAAACTGAAACCAGCAAGCAGGAGCGACGCGATCCCAGCTACGATAAATGTCCATGTCGTCGCCGCCTTAAGCGCATCGCCCGTCAAACCGGAACTCAGCACCGTGCCCAGCCAGCCACTGAAACCCTGGGCATTCGCCGCGTGAACCTTGTCCCAGTCCACCAGGATGAATGTAAAAGGCCAGGCCGCGAGAATCCATCCGATCGTGCCACCCATGCGCACGATGCCGAATTCGTTCTGTGCGTCCTTCATATTTGCGAAGGCTATCGAGTTCGTGATGGAAATTGTCGGCACGTAGAGGAGGCAATGAATCATCATCAAGCCGAAGAACGGCCAGAATGATTTGGTGAACGCGCAGCCGAGAATCGCCAACCCACCGACGAGATGGCTGAAGGCGAGAAATTTTTCCGCCGCAAAATTCCGGTCGGCAAACTGGTTGCTGAAAAACATTCCTACAACAGCCGCGATTGGAAACGCATTAAGAATCCACGCCTGTTCACCCGGCGAAAAACCAAGGCTCGGCAGATAGCCAAAGATCAACGGAAGCCACGCACCCCAGATGAAGAATTGAAGCACCATCATCAGGAACAGTTTGAATCGTGGAGATTTGTTCATAGAATTGTGCGCAGCATAGGAATCGCCCACGCCGCTGGCAAGACTGGGGACAAAAAAACTTTCATCCTGGCTGCGCAGGCACTTGCGGGAGCCGTGGTGTCCTGCTTCACTCAACATGAAAAATGTCGGCAACCTCTCAACAACTCACGCTCCCAACGCTCGCCTTGCGGGAGAAGGACCGGCTCGCACCATCCCACGCTCAGAGCCACAGATCATTGCCCGACGAACTGATAGCGTTCAAAGAATTCGGCGAGGCCACCCGCATCCTTGAAACGAAATTCGCCGGTGGCTCGACACCTACATTCGTAAACGAGTTCTGGACCGCACGCCAGCGCCAGGCCAGTTCGCTGCACGAGGTTTCCTATCGCGCCTGCTTCAAGCCGCAACTCCCGCGTTTCTTCATCGAACGCCTCACCCATCCGGGCGAAGTCGTGTACGATCCGTTCATGGGCCGCGGCACGACGCCTGTGGAGGCTGCGTTGCTGGGCCGCGTGCCATGGGGCAACGACATCAATCCGCTCAGCCTCACACTCACCCGACCGCGCCTCACACCGCCAACGCTCGAAGACATCGCCGCGCGGCTCAAGGAGATCAATCTCAACGATCACGATGAGCTACCAAATGACCTGCTCGTGTTTTATCATCCCGAAACGCTCCGGGAGATTTGCGCGCTCAAGAAATACTTTTTGAGACAACGATCCCTTGATCCCGTGAGCGACTGGATTCGCATGATCTCGCTCAATCGCCTGACCGGACACTCCGTCGGATTCTTTTCCGTTTATACGCTGCCACCCAATCAGGCCGTCTCCATCAAGTCGCAAATCAAGATCAACGAGAAACGCAGCCAGATTCCGCCTCGCCGCGACGTCGCCAAAATCATCCTCAAGAAATCCAAACAACTGCTCGGCGATGTTACGCCTTCCGTTCGCGCGACGCTCGCAAATGTTGCGGCCCAAGCCCGATTCACCAACGCAGCCGCGAGCGCTACGCATGAACTACCAGACAACTCGGTTTCGCTCGTCGTCACGTCGCCACCGTTTCTGAATGTCGTTCAATACGCGGATGACAATTGGCTGCGTTGCTGGTTTCTTGGCATTGACCCCGCCTCCGTAAAACTGACCGTGCCGCGCAGGCTCGACGATTGGGCAGTTGTGATGACGGATGTTTTCCGGGAACTGCATCGCGTGTTGAAGCCTGGCGGGCACGTGGCGTTCGAAGTTGGCGAAGTTCACGGTGGCAAGACCAAGCTCGAAGAAACCGTGTTGCCCTGCGGCATCGCGGCAGGACTCAAGCCCGAACTTGTGGTCATCAACGATCAGGAATTCACCAAGACCGCCAACTGCTGGGGCGTGGACAACATGAACAAGGGCACGAACACAAACCGCATTGTGCTGTTCCGCAAAACATGAAAATGAATGCAGGGACTTCAGGCAGGGGAATGATTGGCAGAGGAATAATTATTCTCCATTCCCCTGCCAATCTTTCCTCTGCCTTTCTGATTTGCGTCCTGTTGCTCGCCTTGCTGTTTGCTTCGACGCATGTGGCAACGGCGGCAACCAACTCCCCCGCCCTGTCCGCGCTTTCCGAATTGGTCAAGCCAGCCAAAAAGATTCCTTTCAAGGATGTCATCCTTGCCACCACGGGCTACCACCTGCTCGACTTCGACATAAACAATCCGGCGCACATCGCCTTGCATAAAAAAATTTCCACCGCAGCAGCCGCAGCAGCCGGCACAACGCGCACAAACGGTCTCTTTGCCATTCGCGCCAACGAGGCCGGCAACCATATCGAGCCGTTCGTGAAAGCTGCCTTGCGCGAGGCAGGCTTGAACGCACGGACTCCCGTTACTGCCGACGGCGATGCGCAGACCGTTGGTTACCCTGACATAGAAATCCTTGGCGACGTGCCGTGCTATCTCGAACTCAAGACCTACAACGCAAGCACCGTCAACACCACGCAGCGGTCGTTTTACTATTCGCCATCAACAAACCCGAAGGTCACGCACGACGCGCTGCATCTGTTGCTGGCCTACGAACTCGAAAAGATCGTGCGCGACGGCAAGACCGCCTTCGTTCCTGTCCATTGGAAACTCATCACGCTGCAAGATCTGGAGGTGGATTTGAAATTCGAGTTCAACCAGAGCAATCGCGGGCTTTACGGCAAGGAGTCCGGCAAGGCGTTGCTGGGCGAAGGCGGAAACAAGTAGCGGCGACGCCCTCGTCGCCTCAATGTGGAAGCGACGCCCCCGTCGCAAATCGTTCTATCAATATTCCGGGTTCGATTGCCCGGCAACGAGGCGTCGCTTCTACGGCTGTTTGCCAAAAAGAAACTTCAACGGCTCATCCAGTCGCGCGCGCCAGGCAGCTTCGTTGTGTTCCGCGCCGGGAATCTTTCGCACGACAAATCCTTCGCCCTCCTTCAACCCCTGCGACACCAGCCAGGCACTGACCTTGGCATGCAGGCTTTCAAAGCTCGACGCCCCCTCCCGTGTTCCGTAGTCGAAATACAAACGCATTCCGCGCGGAATAATCACGCCGGCAGCGATCTCACGTTCGATCAAAGGCGCATCGTCCGCGTCGGGTGAAAACAACCGGCCGTTCAACATCAGTGCCGTGGACAGACATGCACCGCTGCCGAACGCTTCGGGATGTTTGTAGCAAAGCCAGAAGGAGATCAGGCCGCCCAGGGACGACCCCATCACTGCCGTGTGCTTCGGCCCCGTGCGCGTGCGGAACTTCTGGTTCACCTGCGGCATCAACTCTTCGATTAAAAACTTCGCGTAGTTTGTTCCCGAGTGCCACGGCGAATACTCGCGCAGTCTTTGGTCGGTGTTCCAGACCCCCACCACAATCACGGGTTGAATTCTTCCTTCCTTCACCTCGCGCGCGATGGCTTCGTCCACTCCCAAATCCACGCCCGTGTTGGCGATGCGTGGATCGAACAGGTTCTGGCCATCGTGCATGTAAAGCACATCGTAACGGTTCGTGGGATTTTCGTCGTAGCCGGGCGGCAGCCAGATTTCGACGTGCCGGGTTGCGCTGAGGAATTTGGACGGGACGTTTTTCCAGTATTCAAGCTGCCCGAGCACACCCGAACCTTTCCAATCATCGAGATAGTCGCCGATGTCCTTCCTGAAATCCGGGATGACGATGGTGACTTCCTTGTCCGCATCCACGAGCAGGCGATGATTTGGCAGGATCGTGCCGGACGGGCCCAGCCCTTCGCGATCCCACGAGCCGAGCGTGAACTTGTATTCCAACTGCGTGCCCACAGGCAATCGCAACACTGCCGTACGCTCACGGCCTTCGCCGGACATGGGAAGCCCACGCGGGTTCCAATTGCCAAGCTCGGGACGGTTGCCCGTAAGAAAAACCGTCGCCACACCCTCGGGAACTTGGGCGCGAATCGTGACCGTTCGCATCTCGTCCTCGATCCCGGGTTTTACCGGTACGCTGTTTGTTTCGCGTGGGGGTTCCGCGGCTAACAAGAAAGAGCCCGCCACCAACCACACCATCCAAACGAAATGGAGTTTCGATTGATTTTTCAACGCGAAATCATTCTACCAACAAGCGCACGAGATGGAATGAGAGATTGAAGACTTCTCACATCAACCGCCAGGAAGCCTATTCGCCCTCGCGCGGCGGGAACTCGAATGTGATCTTGCCCTTCTTGTCCATCACGAGGAATGCCGGGAACGGCTTGCCGGATTTGGAAATGAACTTGTCCATCACGTCGCTCTTGCTGTCCTTGAGAATCTTCGCTGCCTGTGCGGCTTCGATCGGCTGCTCCAAAATCGTTTTGCCGATCTTGAACTTGCATGACTTCGTCTCCACCTGCGACTTCTCGCAAATGTAACCGGCGTCCGTGTCAAACACCTGCCCGCCACACTTCGGACACTTGCCCACGACAGTCTTGCCTGTGAAATCAATTTTCGGCTGCGGCTCGGATGACTTCGCGCCTTTGCCCTTTTTCTCACGCGGCGCAAACTCGAACGCCGTCGTGCCATCCTTCACGATCAGGAATGCCTCGAACTTGCGGTTCGTCTTCTTCGAGACGAATCCCTTGAGCAAGTCGGTCTTTTTTTCCAGAAGCAGTTTCTTCACCTGCTCCGGTGAAATTTCCTGCTGCAAAATGATCTTGCCCGTCCGGAACTTGCAGGACTTCGCCACGCCCGCCTGATTTTCGCAGACGTAATTCATTCCGTTGTCGAAAACATTTCCACCGCACGCAGGACATTTTCCGAGCGGCTCCTTGCCGGTAAAATCCACCGGAGCGATCTCCTCGCCGTCCTTGCCCTGACCGTTGCCGAAATCAAACTCCAGCTTGTGTTCGGCGTTCATCTTGAGCAGTGCAGCAAATGGGAAACCCTTCTTGCTCATGAAGCCCTGGAGCGGCCCGACCTGTTTCGTCGTAATGAGCGTCTCGACTTCCTCCAGTTCAAACATCCGCCCGCACAAAGTTTTCCACATCGAAAAATCACACTTCACGCATTGAAAGTGTTTGTATTGCTCGTGAACCTCGCCGCCGCATTTCGGACACGGGACTTTCAGCGTGCCGAAATCCCCGGGGATCGTGTCGTGCTCGTATTTCTTCGCGCAATCCACGATCCGGCGCGTCATGTCCTGAATGCCGGACATGAACTGCACGCGGCTGATTTGCTTGCGCTGAATCTGTCGCAACTGAAATTCCCAGTCGCCAGTCAACTCCGGCTTGGTGAGTTCGGGAATACCCAGGCCGTTCAAGAGTTCCAGCAGCGAGAAAGCCTTCGCCGTGGCCTGAAGTTCGCGTCCGTTCCGATGGAGATAATTCTCGTAGATCAACCCTTCGATGATCGCCGCGCGCGTGGCGGGCGTGCCGAGCCCCTTCTCGTTCATGGCTTCGCGAAGTTCGTCGTCGTCCACGAGTTTGCCTGCGCCTTCCATTGCGGAGAGCAACGTCGCTTCAGAATACCGCGCCGGCGGTTTTGTGACATTCTGCTTCACCTCCACAGCGCTGGTCTTGACTGTTTCGTTCGGCTTCACTGGCGCGAGACTCGGCGTTTCGTCGGAATCCGATTCCTTGCCATACACCGTCAGCCAGCCGGGACTCACGAGCACTTTGCCCGCGCTCTTGAACGGCTCGCCTTCAACTCGCGTGATGCGGTTGGTCTCCAGAAATTCCGCCGCCGGATAAAAGATGGCGAGAAACCGCTTCGTCACCATGTCGTAAAGCTTTTGCTCCGGCTCGCTCAAACCCTTCGGCGCTTGAGTCGTGGGAATGATCGCAAAGTGATCCGAGACCTTCGCGTTGTTGAAAATGCGCTTGTTGGGGCGCACCCAATCGCTCTTCAGGATCGTCTCGGCGAATGTCGAGTAGCGCGTGACGAACTGCGTGCCAGCGGCCGCCGGGCCGCCGGAAAACATCTGGAGCGTCGTCTTCACCGTGCCGATGTAATCCTCCGGCAACGCCCGCGAATCCGTTCTCGGATACGTGAGAACCTTGTGCCGCTCGTAAAGCGCCTGCGCCAGGCCAAGCGTGTTCTTGGCGCTGAAACCGAAGCGTGAGTTCGCGTCGCGCTGCAAGCTGGTCAGATCATAGAGCAACGGCGACATCGATGTCGTCGGCTTGCTTTCCTCGGTGACGATGCCCGGCTTGCCGAGGCATTTCGCGCGGATGGCTTCCGCCTTGTCCTTTTCCCATAGACGCTCCGGCTTGAGTTGTTCGTCGTCAGCCTTGGCAAACTTCTCGTCGAACCAGCGCCCGCCGTACTGCCCCGCCGCCGCGTCGAACGTGCCGAGAATTTCCCAGTAGTCACGCGGCACGAACTTGCGAATCTTCGCCTCGCGCTCCACCAGAATCGCCAGCGTCGGCGTCTGCACCCGACCGACCGTGGTCTTGAAGAAGCCGCCGAGCTTCGAGTTAAACGCCGTCATCGCCCGCGTGCCGTTGATGCCCACCAACCAGTCGGCTTCGCTGCGACTCGTCGCCGCGTCGGACAACGGCTGCATGGATTCATCCGTGCGCAATGCCACAAAACCTTCGCGGATGGCGGCGGGCGTCATGGATTGCAGCCAGAGCCGCTGGATCGGCTGCTTCGCCTTCGTGTAACGGACGATGTTGCGGAAAATCAGTTCGCCCTCGCGCCCGGCGTCGCAGGCATTGATGAGCTTGTCCACATCCTTCCGCTTGATGAGCTTTGCCAGCACCTTGAGCCGCGCCTCGCTCTTTTCAATCGGCTGCAAATCAAAGTGCGGCGGGATGACGGGCAGACATTTGAACGTCCACTTGCCGCGCGCCGCCTCGACGCCCTCCGGCGGCACGATGGTGAGCAAATGGCCGACCGCAGACGAGACGACGTATTCCTCGTTCTCGAAGTAATCGGCCTGCTTCTGAAACTTTCCGAGCGCCTTGCTGATGTCGCTGGCGACGGACGGTTTCTCGGCGATGATGAGGGTTTTGCCCATGTGACGCGGCAGACTTGTAAGCCCCGAACCCTGACCGTGGCAACTTATTTCTTCCAGAAGCTATTTTGAAGACCAACCACGAATGGACACAAAAGGACACAAATCCGGCTAGTATTCCGCCCCACAGACGCACCCGGCCTCAGTCCCAAGCCAAAAGGAGGCTCGACAGAATTTTGCGTCCGGAATACTGTCGAATCGTGAGTGGGAATTGGTCGCAGTCGAGTAAGCCAGATAAGAGCTTATCGTATGAACCGAGAAGCATCCTTTTACGATCCTGAGTCGAGCTTGGTGAACGACATTTGCCGAGGGGATTCGTCGGGGCTTCTTGATGAATTATTCACGAGCCGGACAAAACGCTGGCCTCACCCAATGATGTCCGTTGAATGTGGTACAATCGGAACTTTTAGCGATTTGGAGGGCCAAATCACAGCGCCAGTAGCATTCGACCTCGCACCGCAGGCCATTAAACTTGTTCTGAAACAGAAGAATGAGGATTTGGTTGTCACAGCTCTCTCACTGTTGTGCGAACTTGCAAGAGCATCGGATACGACGGAAACACCTCCGGCGTTGGCCGAAAATTGGGAGCAACTGCGAAAGCTCGCTTCGACCTTTTCACATAACAGAGACGCCAAACTTTACTGGGAAAATTTGTGTAAATGGTATCGACACGCCTAGAGCAAAGGCAGTCCGAGAACCACTTTGGTATTTATCTTAAAACCACCAAGGGGTTTCAATTCACATTACCCCTCACAACCACTGCCGGATTTTGTCCTGATACTTGTTGTAGATGAATCCCAGCGCGACGAGCACGAAGCCAAGCACCAGGAAGCTCAACATCCGATACGCCGTTTCCAGTTTCCACACGTCAAAGATCACCACTCGCCCCACGGATGCCGCCAGGATTCCCAGCCCCATCCAGCGATAAACCTTTTCCCGCAGCACCACGCCGCAGCCAATCGTCGCAAACGCCAGCCCGGACCACGCCGCCGTCAGATAGAATCCGCTCGCACTCATAGTCACCCAGTCCGACACCAGCCGCCACATCGTCACGCACCCGATCACAATCATGG
>JABFSR010000017.1 GCA_013140495.1 Verrucomicrobiota bacterium | reverse complement strand
ATCGTAAGCTTTGATGTGCAGGTTCAATTTGTCGCAACGGTCAGTCAAGCGCGTGAGCAGTTTGTTGACGCGATATTTGTTTTCATTCGTCCACTGGCAGACGGCGTTTTCCAGTTCGCGACGATGGCGTCGCAGATAGACCGAAGCTTTCACCCGTCCTTCCACACCCTCGCCCGCGTCAAACAACTGCCGCAGATCGTTGTCGTAAAAATTTGGGAACGAATGTTCATACTCCTTGCGCTTCCTGGCGTAGTAAGTCTTGAGCTTTACGTTGAGGCAGTCGTAATCCGCCACGCAGTATTCGGGTACGGGCAGCGGTGGTTTCCCCGCGAGCGAACGCATCAACTCGTCCACGTATTCAAGTTTTTGCAGCGCCTTCCAATCCTTGTAGCGCACCCGCCAGTCCAGACCAGGCGTAAGCCACACGGCAAACGTTTCCGCGAAATCTTCGTCGGGATGCGATTGCGCGTACCAGTCATCAAGATGGACAACGAAGCTCCGGCTGTAAGGGCGCGGGCGATAAAATGACGGCGTTTCATCCGAATCAGATTTTCCAAATGTCTGCCGCCACCTTCTTTTCCGGACAAATTGATATGCGTAGGTGTAGGCGTGCGCGGCTTCGTGCCGGATCAATTTCATGAACCACTCGGGGCTTTGACCTTCGACATCGAGGATGATCTTGCGTTCCAACTGCCGCAGCCGGTCGTGTGTAAGAAAGAACGGAACAAAGATCGCCGGAATGCCGACGGGTACGAACCATTCGTCGCCGATGTGGCAGGGTGGATGGAAGGCCAGGCCTTTTTGTGAAAGCTCGGTGTAGAGTTGCTGTATCAACGGCTGGAGTTGCGATCCGTCGAGTTTGAGGCCGAGCTGGGAGATTTTTCTCTCCAGCAACTCGTCGTCGCTCAGACTGCTCCATTCCGGGGAATCCATGTGCGGAGATTAGCCGCGCGCAAGGTGGGCCACAAGGAAGTTGCCCGTGCTTTGTGACAGAAGCTTGGAAGCATGAATGCATAACCCGAATCGTGGAACTTGTTTCTGTCGGTTGCTTGCGTTGACTGGCAACGCTCGTTAGCCTCGTTTGAATGCGTCTTCTGGACCGCTACTTGTTGCGCGAGCTGCTGCTGCCTTTTGGTTATTGCCTCGGCGGTTTCCTGATGTTCTGGATTGTCTTCGACTGGTCCTCCGACTTCGGCAAGTTTCAGGAGGCGCGGTTGCGCGCGGCGGACATTGCCGAGTATTACGCGGTGCTTGCGCCGGAGTTTCTGGTTCAAATCCTGCCGGTGGGGTTGCTGCTGGCATTGCTGTACGCGCTGACGAATCACGCCCGGTACAATGAGATCACGGCCATTCGCGCGGCTGGCGTGAGTTTGTGGCGGTTGTCTGCGCCGTATTTTGCCACGGGCCTGGTGTGCAGTGGCGTGGTGTTTGCGTTGAACGAATACTGGGTGCCGGACATTGAATCGCGCGCCGAGGCGATCAAAACCCGGCATGTGCGGAATCCGAAAACTCAGCTCGGCCGTGACTGGGTGCAGAATCTCGGCTTCCGCAATACGCGCGATGGTCGCCGCTGGCAGATCGCATCGTTCAATGTGAAGACCGCCGCGATGCTCGGGCCGAAAGTGGACTGGGTGGAGGCGCAGGGTTCGCGACGATGGATTTTTGCGGAACGGGCGATGCCGACAAATGGCGGTTGGGCATTTTTCGTCGCAAGCGAATTTGTGGAGACGAATTCAACCTACGTCCCCGGATTGCAAACGAATTTGTTGTTCAAACCGTTTTCCGAAACTCCGGATGAAATCCGCAGCGAGATCAAGATCAGCCAGCGCTTGAGCGTGTTGCGCCCACAAGGTTTGGATGTGCCGATCCGTGAAATCCGGCACTATCTCGGTTTGCATCCAAACGCGTCGGTGTCCGAGAAGAACTGGCTTTATACGAAATTGCATGGGCGGCTGGCGGAGCCGTGGAAATGTCTGGTGGTGGTGGTGATTGCAATTCCGTTCGGGTCCGCTTCGGGCAGGCGTAATGTTTACGTAGGTGTGGCGAGCAGTATTTTCATTTGCTTCGCCTACTATATTTTCTTTCAGGTGGGCCAGGCGTTCGGGACATTGGGAACATTGCCGCCGTGGCTGGCGGGTTGGATGCCAAACATACTCTTTGGTTTCGGTGGGATCTGGCTGACGGCAAGGGCAAGATAGAAAAAGGCATCAGGTGCGGAGTGTCAGGTGTCAGGTTGGGGACGGGGCGCGCTTCATGCCTGACACCTGACCCCTCGCACCTGACACTTTGATTATGGACGAACTGGCGGAACTGAAGGCGCGTTACGAACGGTTGCGGCTGCTTTATGAAGTCGGCAACGTGATCCACTCCACGTTGGAGCCGCAGGCGGCGCTGGCGTTGATTGCACGCGAGGCAACACGACTGATGACGGCATCAAGCTGTTCGGTGGTCCTGCTCAATCCCACAAATGGTTTTCTGGAAATTCACGCATCCGAAGGTTTGCCGGAAACAGCGGCGCAACTTCGCTTGCGCGTGGGCGAGGGGATCACCGGCTGGGTCGCGAGCAAGGGCAAGCCCGCACGTGTCGGCGATGTGAAATCAGATCCGCGCTATATCATGCTGCGACCCGAAGTGAGGTCGGAACTCGCCGTGCCACTCGAAGTCGAGGGCGAAGTACGAGGCGTTCTGAACGTGGATTCGGATCGCACGGAGGCGTTCACCCCAGACGATCAGGAGTTGTTGCAAGGCCTGGCGGAACAGGCGGCGCGCGTGATCCAGAATACATGGATGTTCGAGCAGCTTCGATTGAAGGCGCGCCTGCTAGAATCGCTCGCCAGCGTCAGCCGCACGATCAATTCCACCTTGAACCTGGACGAGGCGTTGCAGACGGTGACGCGCGTGGCGTGCGACCTGATGCAGGCAAAGATGTGTTCGCTGATGTTGTTGGATGACTCGCGCGAGTGGCTGGATTTGCGGGCGTGCTTCGGTGCAGGTGATGACTACATCAACAAACCCCGGCTGCGCGTGAACGAAAGCCTGCTCGGCTCGGTGGTGCGGCGGAAGAAATCCATCCACGTGGAGAATGTGCAGACATCGGCGGGCTATCAGAACGTGGAAGTGGCGCGGCGCGAGGGATTGTTTTCATTGTTGAGCGTGCCTCTGCTGTTTCGTGGCGAGTGCATCGGTGCGCTGAATGTCTATACAAGCAGTCCATATCTTTATTCCAACGAGGAGATCAGAATTCTCACCGCCTTCGCAGAACTGTCGGCCATCGCCATCGAGAAGGCGCGGCTTTACGAGCGCGTCGTGGACGTGGAGGAGCAGTTGCGCCAGAACGAAAAACTTTCAGCACTCGGCCTGCTGGCCGCAGAGGTGGCGCACGAAATCCGGAATCCGCTGACGGTGATGAAGATGTTGTATCATTCGCTCGATTTGAATTTTCCCGAAGGTGATCCGCGCAGCGAGGACGCACGGTTGATGGGCCAGAAGATCGAGCATCTGAACAAGATTGTTGAGCGCATCCTGGATTTTGCACGCACGACGGAGCCGGTGCTCAAGCCGGTAAACCTGAATTCGTTGATCGTCGAACTCACGTTGCTGGTGCGACACAAGTTCGCCAACCAAAACATCGAGCTGGTGCATCAACTGGAGGACGAGCTGCCGTCTGTGATGGCGGATGCGACGCATCTGGAACAGGCGTTTTTGAATTTGATACTCAACGCCAGTGAGGCAATGCCCGCAGGAGGCAGGCTCACGATCAGCACGCGTTTTGAATCCGGCGCGACAACAAGCCGTGTCGAAATTGCATTTGCCGACACGGGCGAAGGCATGACAGACGAGCAGCAGCGGCGCGCGTTCAGTTCGGTTTTGAGCACCACAAAGGCGCGCGGTACGGGGCTCGGACTTGCGATTGTTGGGCGCATTGTGGAAACACATCGAGGTTCGGTGGAGATTTCTTCACAACGCGGCCACGGCGCCACGATCCGCATCCTGTTGCCTGTTGAATGAAATGAATTCTGATATGTTATTCTTTCATCAAGAAAACAAGGCGGCTGTGGAAAGCATTGCTTCAACGCCTGATTTAACGGGCTTAAAATGCGTGTGAATAAGTGTCGAACAAGAACCAATATGTTATTCTCGAAACTGGCGGCGCATTCTCTTAAAAAGATGGCTGGCGATGCGAGTTGGTTTCGCCGTTTCACCCGCGGAATGAATCAAGTTCAGCGGGTTGTTTTGTCAGTAAATCTAAGTGGCTGTTGATTAACGGTGTGCGGGCGTGCTTCGCAAGGCTTGCGGAGCGGTTCAGGAAAGTGTTGAATGGATTTGGATGACGAAGGGATTTTTTGGTGTTAAAATTATCGCCGAATCCGGTCCGCAAACCGTGAAAATGAAGCCAGGTGAATAAATCGCTCGAAAAAAGGGCCAACGGGGTAAAAAACATGCAAGCTTCAGCTGAAGACATTTGGCGTTCGGCACAGGGTCAACTTCGTTCCATGTTGAGCGCGGACACTTACAATCTCTGGTTCGCACCACTCCGCGCTCACGCGGTTGAGGACGGCCAGCTCACCCTGGAGGTGGAGAATGATTTCTGCGAAGTATGGCTCAAGGACAACTATCAAGGGCTGCTTCGTGACGTGCTCACCGTGGCCAGCGGCAAGCCGCTGCAAGCCAGATTCAAGGTGACAGCAGGCGGCTCAATCGCGCCGGCACCTCAAAAGTTGGTTCCTGCAAAAGCCAAACCCATGCCGGTGACTGCTCCGGAACGTGGCGGCAGCAATGGTCACAGCGAATGGAGTTTCAATCCCAAGAACACTTTTGAAACATTTGTTGTCGGCAACAACAACAACTTTGCCTATGCCGCCGCACAGGCCGTGGCACAATCCCCCGGCAAATCCTACAACCCGCTTTTCCTCTACGGCGGCGTCGGCCTTGGCAAGACCCACCTGCTTCACGCCATCGGCCAGTTTGTCTCCGCCAGCAAGAAGAACGCGCGTGTGGCTTACGTTTCCTCCGAAAAATTCACCAACGAATACATTGACGGCATTCAAAACAACCAGCTGGCGAAGTTCCGCAAGAAATATCGCCAGACCGATGTGCTGCTGATTGATGACATCCAGTTCCTCGCGGGCAAGGAACGCATTCAGGAGGAATTTTTCCATACCTTCAACGCCCTGCACGAGGCTCACAAACAGATCGTGCTCACGTGCGACCGCCCGGCCAGTGAAATTCAAGGCCTCGAACATCGCCTCGTCTCCCGGTTTGAGTGGGGTTTGGTCACCGATCTCCAGCCGCCAGATGTAGAGATGCGCCTTGCGATTCTTCAGAAGAAGGCGGCTCTCATGAACGTTACGTTGCCGGATGACATCATCAACTTCCTCGCCAATCGCATCCGCACAAACATCCGCCGGCTCGAAGGTGCGCTCATCCGCGTTGCTTCCTATGCGTCGCTTACCGGGAAAAAACTTTCGCTTGAGGTTGTCGAAGGCTTGTTGCGCGAGATTCTGCACGAGGAAGGCCGGTTCTCGGTCAACATCGAAGTCATCCAGAAGCGCGTGGCAGAACATTTCGACATCCGCCTCGCCGACATGAGCAGCAAGCGTCGCCCGGAAAACATCGCGTTCCCGAGGCAGATCGCGATGTTCCTGTCACGCCAGATGACCGAGAACTCCCTTAGCGTGATCGGTGAAGCCTTCGGCGGACGCGACCACGGCACTGTGCTCCACGCCTGTCGTCTGGTGAAAGACCGTATGGAAGTGGACGCCAATGTCCGTCAGGTCGTGCATTACCTCGAAAAACAACTGGCACGTTGAGCAGTTTGGACTTTGGACTTCGGACTTTGGACTTTAGACTGACTTCGTGCCTGCCATCGAAGTCACCGGCCTGACCAAAACCTTTCGCACCTACAAGAAGCAACCCGGCTTCAAGGGTGCGATCCGTGGCCTGTTCAAACGCGAATACGAACAGGTCGCTGCCGTCAGTGATGTCAGTTTCAAAGTTGAACCCGGGGAACTCGTTGGTTTCCTCGGCCCGAACGGTGCGGGCAAAACCACCACGCTCAAGATGCTCGCCGGGTTGCTTTATCCCACCAACGGAGAAGCGCATGTCCTCGGTCACGTCCCGTGGGAGCGGGCCGATGCCTATCGTCGTCAGTTCGCGCTCGTGCTTGGGCAGAAGAATCAGCTCTGGTGGGATTTGCCCGCGCGCGAATCGCTGGAGTTGAATGCGAAAATCTACGGCATCCCGCAAGACCGCTTCGAGCGCACCGTCGCCGAGATGACCGAGATGCTCAATGTCCGTGAGAAACTCAACATCAGCGTGCGCGAACTTTCCCTCGGCGAACGCATGAAGATGGAGTTAATCGCCTCACTCTTGCACCAGCCCAAGATTCTGTTCCTCGACGAGCCGACCATCGGGCTGGACGTGGTTTCGCAGAAAGTCGTGCGCGAATTTCTCAAACACCACAATGCCACGCAAAAGACCACCATCCTGCTCACCAGCCATTACATGGCGGACATCCAGGCGCTGTGCGAACGCGTCATCATCATTGACCACGGCAAGATTTCCTTCGACGGCAAACTCAGCGAAGTCGTGGACCGCTTTGCCGACTTCAAACTGATCACCATCCAATGCGACGGCGCGGACGCCTGCACCAAGGAGAGCCTGGCCAAATACGGCGAACTCGTGGAACACACCCCCGGCAGCATCAAGCTCAAGGTCAAACGCGACCGCGTCATCCCCGTCTGCAAAGCGTTGCTGGACGAACTCCCCGTGCGCGACATTGACATCGAAGAAGTCCCCATCGAAGACGTCATCCGCCAGATTTTTGCGCGATAAACCTTCTCTGCTCTAGGGAGAAGGTGGCCGCCGGCCGGATGAGGTGAGGGGCTGAACCGCGAAAAACACTAAACACGTGAAATTTTCTCCCTCGCCGAATGAGGAGACGGCTAGGGAGTAAACCGTCGTTCCTCAAACCTGTTTAGTATGGACGGCAACTTCCATCCAGTTTAATGTCTTTGCGGATCTGGGATGCTGCCTTCTTCGGAACGGCACAATGTGATCTACTAATTACCATGAAACCTCCCCGAAGCCCGCTTCAGCTTTGCCGGATGGGATTCCTGCTGCTGGCGCTGTTGCCTTTGGCCAGTCAGGCACAATTTACCTTCACCACCAACAACGGGAGCATCACGATTACGGGCTATACCGGAACCAACAGTGTGGTCGAAATCCCGAGCACAACGAATGGCTATCCGGTTGTCGGCATCGGGGATAATGCGTTCTATGGCCAAGACCTGATCACCAGCGTCCAGATTCCCAACGGCCTCGCCAGCATTGGGGACTTTGTGTTTGACAGCTGCGACGGCCTGATCAACGTCACTATTCCTAATAGCGTTACCAACATTGGCCGCTATGCGTTTGCCGTTTGTGCTGGCCTGACCAACGTCATGATTCCAAATAGTGTCATCCACATTGGTGATCATGCGTTTGAATACTGCGCTGGTCTGACCAACGTGATGGTTCCCAACAGCGTCACCAGCATTGCTTCGAATACGTTTGAACAGTGCTATGGCCTGATCAGCATCACGATTCCCGGCACCGTTAAGAGCATCGGAAGTGGTGCATTTCTTGGCTGCGCTGCGTTGCCCAGTGTGGCGATTCCCGGCAGTGTCAGCAGCATCGGCGTCGATGCCTTTCGGGGGTGCTCCAGCCTGACCAACGTCACGATTTCCGATGGCGTGGCAAGCATTGGCACCACTGCGTTTGAAAGCTGCTCCCGGCTGCCCAGTATCACGATTCCCGCCAGCGTTACCAATATCGGTGATGGAGTTTTCATTGTTTGCCCAGGCTTGACCAACCTTGTGGTTTCATCAAACAACCCCTCGTATAGCAGTAAAGATGGAGTCTTGTTCGACGTGAGCCAAGCCACGCTGGTTCAATTTCCGGGCGGATTCAAAGGTAGTTATGTGATTCCCAACGGCGTCACCAATATCGGCAACTATGCGTTTGCCTACTGTCTCAAGCTGACCGGATTGACGCTGCCCAGCAGCATCAGCTCCATCGGCAGTTTTGCGTTTGAACAGTGTACCGGACTTAGCAGCCTCGCCATTCCAAACGGTGTCACCAGCATCGGCACTTATGCCTTTGCCTACTGCTCGAAGCTGGCCAGTATTGCACTTCCCAACAGTCTCACCAGCATGGGCATCGGCCTGTTTTCATACTGCTCCGCACTGACGAATGTCACCATTCCCAGCAGCCTGACCAGCATTGGCAATAGTATGTTCTGGTACTGTTCGGCTCTAACCAGCATCACGATTCCTGCCAGCATTACCAATGTCGGCGCAGCCGCGTTCTACAACTGCTCCAGTCTGACGAGGGTTTATTTTATTGGTAATGCTCCGAGTGTCGGGACGCAGACTTTTGCCCCTGGTAATTATGCGACTGTTTATTATCTGCCAGGCACCACAAATTGGGGTGCGACGTTCAGTGGTGTGCCGGCGGTTTTATGGAATCCCCAGGCCCAGACGGGTGATACCAGCTTCGGGGTGCGAACGAATCGATTCGGATTCAATATCACCGGAAGCAGCAATTTGCTGGTTATGGTTGAGGCCAGCACGAATCTAGTGGATTGGAAGCCAGTGCAGACCAGAACCCTGATCGGCGGCAAAGCCTACTTCAGTGATCCGCAATGGACGAATTTTCCCGGTCGTTTCTACCGCATACGCTCGCCGTAATAAAAGTGCTCGTTCAGCGAAGAGGGAGAAAATTTCGCGTGGTTGGCGTATTTCGCAGTTCGGCTCCGCCTCTCGGCGTTTCAAAATCCGTGTCCATCTGTGTCCATCCGTGGTTAAAATCTTCGCGCCATGAAACACCTCACCGAACATCTCTGGTTCGAGACGCCGCATCGGCGGGATTGTCTCAACATCACCGGCGCTCCGTTCGCTCAAACCCGTGGCTTGATTCGTTTCTGTTGCCGGACTAGAGTGCGGCCATGAGCGTCACTCTGGACATCCCGGATGATTTCGCCCGGCGACTGGAAACCCAGCCGCAGGCGGCGGAAGCGGAGTTGCATCTCGAACTCGCCGTGGCCTTGTATCGCGCGGGCCGTTTGCCCGTGGGCCGGGCCGCCGTGATCGCGGGCGTGAGTGAACCCGCGTTTGCAGACATCCTCCGGCAACGTCGCGTGCCCATGCCGTACTCCCTGACCGATCTGGAACACGACATCGCTTATGCCGGCGGTCATCGTTGATTCCTCGGTGCTCATCACGCGGGCTGCCAGCGAACAGTTCCATCTGCTGCGCGAGTTTTATTCCACCATCCACATCCCGCCCGAAGTGTGGAATGAAACCACTCACACTCCCAAAAATTTCGGAGTTCAGGAAGTCAGGCAGGCAAAAGCGGAAGGCTGGCTCGTGGTGCAATCGCCGCGCGACTTGAACGCGGTTCAAGCGTTGCCGTTCAACTTGCAGCCCGGCGAAACCGAAGCGCTGGCGTTGGAATTATCCGGCTCACTGCTCCTTGTGGATGACGCGCAGGGCCGACGGGCGGCAGCCTTCCTGGGCATCGCTTACACCGGCACGCTCGGAGTTTTGCTGCGCGCCAAAGCGGAAGGGAAAATTCCAGCACTGCGACCATTGCTCGAATTACTCGGCACAAGAACTACGTTCTGGTTAAGCCCAACCGTGCAAGCTGCCGCGCTGAAACAGGCGGGCGAAGGTTAAGCGGCTTCCGCCATGAAACACCTCACCGAACATCTCTGGTTCGAGACGTCGCATCGGCTGACCTTCATTCCATGGGGTTTCAGCCGGCGTTAGCCTGTCAGCGTGCCGCACAAATTCTCGCTTTTGACTGTCCTTTTCTGGACGTGAGCAGTCAGAATGGGGATGAGACTATTTAGAACCTATACGTCATGAAAACAGCCAAACCAAAAGAAACCGCCGCCAGCCGCTGGCTCTCGTACCGTCCCGAAATCAAGGTGCTCGATTGCACCATCCGCGACGGCGGGTTGATGAATAACCACCACTTCGACGATAAGATTGTCAAAGTGGTCTATGACACTTGTGTCGCGGCTGGCGTGGATTACATGGAGCTGGGCTACAAGTCGTCGCGCAAGGGCATCAAGGTCGGCGAGCATGGTTGCTGGAAGTATTGTCAGGAGGAAGACATGCGGCGCATTGTTGGTGACAATCCCACCAGTCTGAAACTCACCGTCATGGCTGACGCCGAGCGGTGTGATTATCACGAGGACATTCCGCCGAGCAAGGAGTCCGTGGTGGACATGATCCGCGTGGCCACCTACATCAACCAGATTCCCACCGCGCTGGACATGGTCAAGGATGCGCACGACAAAGGTTACGAAACCACGGTCAATCTCATGGCGGCTTCGACCGTGCCGGAGCGCGAACTTGAGGAGGGTTTGGAAATGCTCGCCAAGTCGGAGACGCTCGCGATTTATGTCGTTGATAGTTTCGGAGCCTTGTACAGCGAGAAGGTTCACAGTCTCGTGAAGAATTACATGCATCATTGTCGGGCGACGGGCAAGCAAGTGGGCGTTCACATGCACAACAACATGCAACTGGCCTACGCCAACACCATCGAAGGCATCATTGAGGGGGCGAATTTTCTCGACGCCACCATGGCTGGTTTGGGACGCGGTGCGGGGAATTGTCCGATGGAGCTGTTGCTCGCCTTTCTGCACAACCCGAAATACGACCTCCGGCCCGTGCTCGACTGTGTGCAGAATCATATCGAGCCGATGCGCGCCAAACTGCTGTGGGGTTACGATCTGTCGTATCTGCTTACCGGCATGCTCAATCAGCATCCGCGCACGGCAATCAAATTCAAGGAGGCGGAGATCAAGGGCCAGAAGGGTGACATCCTGGAGTTTTACGACAGCGTGACACAATAGGAACTGGGCGACTGGTGGAGGGAAATGATTTTATCGCTCGGTGCTGCTACCATGAAACACCTCACCGAACATCTCTGGTTCGAGACGCCGCATCGGCGGGATTACCTCAACATCACCGACACGGTCGAGAAGCTCGTTTGCAAAAGCGGCGTGCAGGAAGGGTTGTGTCTCGTCAATGCCATGCACATCACCGCCAGCGTTTATATCAACGATGCCGAGGACGGCTTGCTGCACGATTACGATGTCTGGCTGGAGAAACTCGCGCCACACGCACCGACCTCGCAGTACCAGCACAACCGCACCGGCGAGGACAACGCCGATGCGCACATGAAGCGTCAGCTCATGGGCCGAGAAGTCGTCGTGGCCATCACCAAAGGCAAACTTGATCTTGGCCCGTGGGAGCAAATCTTCTACGGCGAATTTGACGGTCGCCGCCGCAAGCGCGTCCTGGTGAAAATTATTGGCGAGTGAATATTGCCACCGCCCGATCAGATCATGAAGTCATGGGGATTCAACGGTTGTTGCTCCAGCGCGCGGGCTCGGTCGGCGAGGTCGGCTAGAGTGGTGGCTTCCATGACTTGAACGATGCTGTCGCGCAGTTCCTTCATCACGGCGCGAATGGCGCAGCGCGATTCATCCGGGCAGGAACATTTCTCGTAATATTTTTCGCTGACGCAACTCACCGGTGCCAGCGGCCCTTCGATATGGCGGATGATTTCGGCGAGGGTGATCTGCTCAGGCTTGCGTTTGAGACGATAGCCCCCAGCGACACCGCGTTTGCTTTGGACTACGCCCGCCGACTTGAGATCGTTGAGAATCTGTTCCAAGAATCGCTTCGGGATGTTTTGTTTCTCAGAGATTTCCTGGATGCGGACGACGGAATCGTCTTCCTGGAAATCTCGCGCCAAAACCTGCATGGCCCGCAGGGCATATTCGCCTCGAACAGAGAGTTTCATGGCTGATAGCTAACAATCTCTAGTCGAAAAATCAAGATTTGAAGAGAACAGCCGATATAGGCATGTTGATAATCTACAAAAATACTATTGACATAGTAGAGATTAAGACTAATCTCGTGCGTGTTGAACGGAAAATCAGGCATGAAACCGCAGCAGAATGAAATCAAAGCCACTGCAAATGCAGGTTCGGAAGACTGGCTGGAAACAGTCAGGCGGCAGGTGGGATCGTTGCGTTTCGGCGTGGTGCAAATCGTCGTTCACGAATCCCGCATCGTGCAGATCGAAAAGACGGAGCGAATCCGATTTGGCACTGCGGGAGTTGAGTCCATTTCGCCGACCAAACAATTGGAGGCATAAAAAACGGTCATCGCTTACCGGACGTCCGGCGGCGTGATTATCAAAAAAACGAACAATGAAAAATCTATTGAAGATGACGGTGGCAGTCGTAATTGGAGCGCAACTAGGATTGAGTGGCGCGTTGGCTCAAAATCAGGAGCTGGATGTGAAGGCCCTCTTGAAGCGCATTGAGGAATTGGAGCAGAAAGTAAAAGTACAGGATCGCAAAAGGGAATTGGGGGACGAGGCGGCGGCAGAAAAGGCCAGGACCGCTTCGACCGTGTCCATCGGCCCGGGTGGGTTGCAAGTGCAGTCGGCGGACTCAAACTTTGTCATGCGCGTGCGCGGTGGATTGCAGGCAGACGGGCGGTTCTTTGCGAGCGACTCCGTGGCCAACGACACCTTTCTTATGCGGCGCGTGCGTCCGATCCTGGAAGGAACTGTGTTCGGGAAATTTGACTACCGCCTGATGGCAGATTTTGCATCCGGAGTGACGCAAACGACCGCGAACAACGGCTCCATCCTCGACGCGTACATAAACGCGCGGCTGTTGCCTGGCTTTCAAATCCAGGCGGGCAAATTCAAGGAGCCGGTGGGGCTGGAACGCTTGCAGAGCTGGCGGAATCTTCTTTTCGTGGAGCGTGGATTTCCCACGCAACTCGTGCCCAACCGGGATACTGGTGTGATGTTGCACGGTGGGTTCTGGAACAACGCGCTCTATTATCAAGCCGGCGTGTTTAACGGCACAGCGGATGGTGGGAGCAGTGATTTCGACGCCAATGATGGCGACAAGGATTTTGCCGGCAGGCTTTTCGTGCAACCTTTCAAACAGACCGGCGTGGAAGCATTGCGCGGGTTGGGCTTTGGAGTCGCCGGCACGATTGGTGATCATGCGGGTACTCCGCGCACTTACGTCTCTGATGGTGCGCAGCGGTTTTTCACCTACTTGACCGGCACCGGCGTGCAGCCCAATGTGGTCGGCAACGGAAATACCTGGCGTGTCACGCCGCAGGGCTATTATTACTGGGGGCCGTTTGGCGTCTCCGGAGAATATGTCATCTCGTCGCAGGAATTGCGGCAGGCGGGTGGTGGGGCCGGCGCAGGAAGCCGGGCTAAGTTCGAGAACATCGCCTGGCAGGTTGCTGGTTCGTATTTTCTGACTGGCGAAAACAACTCGTTCGAGCCGGTGTCGCCGCGCAAGTCGTTTAATCTGGCGAACGGTGATTGGGGCGCCTGGGAAATCACGGGCCGCGTGGGCGCGCTGGACGTGGACAACGCCGCGTTTCCAATTTTCGCAAACCCGGCGCAGTCGGCGACGCGCGCGTCCTCCTGGGGCGTCGGGGTGAACTGGCATCTGAACCGCAACGTGAAACTGCAATTCAATTACGTGAACACGGACTTCGAGGGCGGTGACGCCAATCCCGCCATCTCGCAGCCTGAGCACTTGTTCTTGACGCGTGCGCAATTCGCGTTTTAACCAAACAATCAATCTCGATCTATCACGACCATGAAACTAAAAAATATTCTCATCTCCACGACGGCGGTATTCCTTGCAGTGAATGCTTTGGACGCCACGGCCAAAGAAATCAAACTTCTCAACGTTTCGTACGATCCGACGCGCGAGCTGTATCAGGATTACAACACAGCCTTCGCCAAATACTGGAAGGACAAGAGTGGCGACACTGTGAAAATTGAACAATCGCACGGCGGTTCTGGCAAACAGGCGCGTGCCGTGATTGATGGACTGGAAGCAGACGTCGTCACACTGGCGCTGGCTTACGACGTGGATGCAATTGCTGAGAAGGCGCGGCTGCTTCCTGCCGACTGGCAGAAGCGTTTGCCGAACAACTCGTCACCGTACACGTCCACGATTGTATTTCTGGTGCGGAAGGGAAATCCCAAAGGCATCAAGGATTGGGATGATCTGGTGAAGCCGGGCATCGGTATCATTCCGGCCAATCCCAAAACCTCCGGCGCGGCCCGCTGGACTTATCTGGCGGCGTGGGGCAATGCCCTGAAAAAGAACGGCGGCGACCAGGCCAAGGCCAGGGAATTCGTCGCGAAGTTTTACAAGAATGTTCCTGTGTTTGATACCGGCGCACGCGGGGCCACCACGACGTTCGTTCAACGAGGCATTGGCGACGTGCTCGTAGGGTGGGAAAACGAAGCGATTCTTTCGCTCGCAGAATCAGGAAAGGGGGAGTTTGAAATTGTCTGGCCTGCCTTCAGCATCCTGGCCGAGCCGCCGGTGACCGTTGTGGACAAGAATGCCAAACGCCACGGTACGGAGGCAGTGGCCAAAGCCTACCTTGAATATCTTTATACGCCGGAGGGGCAGGAGATCGCGGCGAAGCGTCACTATCGTCCCCGCAATGCCGAGGTGGCGAAAAAATACGCCGCCGAGTTTCCAAAGCTGGAACTCTTCACGATTGACGAAGTGTTCGGCGGCTGGCAGAAGGCGCAGAAAACGCATTTCAGCGACGGCGGTGTGTACGATCAGATTCAACAGGCCAATCGTTAACTCATCATGAAAGTCACAGTGGAAAAGCGGTTCACCACGTTCCCGGCGACAGCGCTCCCTGAGCGGCGCCCTGTGGACCGGTTGCTGACAACGTTGGAACAACTGGCAGAGAATTCACCGCGCATCATCAGCCGCTCGCTCGGGGAATTCGAGAGCGCAGGGCGTAGTTACTCCCTGCCGCGTTATGTTTATCTGGGGCCGAAGAGTGGTGGCGATGTCATCCGCATCGGTATCTTTGCAACCATACACGGCGATGAACCCGAAGGTGCGCTCGCGTTGACGCGATTTGTTTCCGAACTGGAAAAGAATCCTGAGATCGCACAAGGCTACGCGCTCTACATTTATCCTGTCTGCAACCCTACCGGGTTTGAGGACAACACGAGGCGCTCGCGCGCCGGCAAGGATTTGAACCGCGAGTTCTGGCGGGAATCCTCTCAGCCGGAGGTGCGCTTCCTGGAATCCGAGATCACGTTGCATGCGTTGAACGGCATCATTACGCTTCACAGCGATGACACGAGCGACGGGCTTTATGGTTTTGTGAGTGGCGCGGTTTTATCCGAGCATCTGCTCGAACCGGCGCTGCGGTCGGCAGAGCGGTTTCTGCCGCGCAACAACAACCAGGTGATTGATGGTTTCAACGCACGCCGGGGTGTCATAACTGAAGGCTATTCTGGAGTATTGGGAGATATTCCTGGAGCAACTGATCCGCCATTTGAGATCACGTTTGAGACACCGCAGAATGCGCCGCTGCATTTGCAGGTCGAGGCATACAGCGCAGCGTTGCAGACGATTCTGGTCGAGTACCGTTACATGATGGCCATTGCGCAGAACATCTGACTTCACCGGCTGCGGAATCATTTTCGGTTGAAAGATTTTGCAGCCGGTTTTGTTTTGCCTAGACTCTAGCAACCTGCATGGCAGAGAAAAAATTCAACGCCCTCCCCGGCTTTGGGCTGACGATGGGATACACGGTGCTCTACTTGAGCCTGATCGTGATGATCCCGATGGCGGCGCTGTTTCTGCGTGTGTTTCAATTCGGCTCGGGTTCGGTGGAATTCGTGTTGAATGATTTTGATGATCTGCCCGGCTTCGTGGAAAACATCAAGGCACGCCCGGACAAAGTGACGCAATTCGTCTGGGAAAAATTGCCGGAGGCGACGCGTGAGGAAATCTCAGCCGGCGGCACAACGAACGCGAACGTTCACGCTGGTGTTCTCCAAACCTTGAACCAGATGGTGACCGGCCAGACCATTTTTGACGAGCAGCGCTTTCATGGAGTCACAT
>JABFSR010000111.1 GCA_013140495.1 Verrucomicrobiota bacterium | reverse complement strand
GTCGGAATCCCATGCCACAGGCTTGGACGCGGATCCGTTCGACGAAGTCTGCGATCACCTGCTGGGGGAACATCTGCCAACCGGCGAAATTGTGGGCACGTATCGTTTGCAGACGGGAGCGAATGCAGCGGCCTGTCGAGGCTATTATTGCGCGCAGGAATTTGATTTCACCCCGTTTGAACCAGCCCGTGGCAAAATCCTTGAACTGGGACGTGCGTGCGTGGAAAAGAACCATCGGAATCTGGTTGTGCTCGGACTGCTATGGAAGGGCATCGCGGATTACGCCAAGGCGCGCGGAACGCGTTATCTCGTTGGATGCAGTTCCATCACGTCGCAGGACGCGGCGGTGGGCGCGTCAGCCTATGCCGACTTGTGCCGGAAAAATCTGGCGTCTCCTGAGTGGAGAACGCGTCCGTTGCAGGCGTATGACTGTTCGCTCACGCACATGGCGGCGGAGACGGTGAAGATACCCAAATTGCTCAGGGCTTATATGACGCTCGGAGCGAAAATCTGTGGACCGCCCGCACTGGATCGTCAGTTCAAGACGATTGATTTTCTCACGCTGCTGGATTTGGAAACCTTGCACCCTCTCGCGCGGCAGAAGTTCATGAGCTGATTGAGGCCAGACCGTTGAGACGGTACATGTGGCTGTATGCTTCAAACGTTAGCATGCTGCCGTTGTGTTTCAGCAAATCAGATGCGCGCCCGCGAACGCTATCCCGCTATTTCTTCGCAAAAATCCTGTTCGCTTCTTCCAACGTTTCCTTTGATCCGATGTCGTACCACAAGCCCGGTACCCGCCAGGTGTAAACGGGTGTGCGGGGATAAAGCCACTGGACAAGCCGGCCAGGTTGGTCGGGATTGTTTCCCTCGGCGATGTATTGCTTGATGAGCGGGATCGTGTGTTTGGGATAGTAGTAGAGCGCGATGCCTGTGAGTGTGCTTGTGGGATTTTTTGGTTTCTCTTCGAAGAAGGTGATCTTTCCTGACGAGTCCACGGAAATGGAATTGTATTTCTTGATCTCTTCGAGATTGCCGACGTCGTAAACCGCCAGCGCGGGTGCATTCTTTTCACGGCAGAACCGACCGAAGTCTGTCAGCGGCGTGTCGAAGAGATTGTCACCCGCCACCACGACGATGTCGTCGTCCACGTTCTGCGTATTGATGACATAATTGATGTCGCCAATCGCGCCGAGCTTGTTGGAATCGTCGGTTGAGTGGTCGTTCACCGTTGTGAAGTTCAGTTTGGCTTTTGCCGAGTAACTTTTCGACCACTGTTCAAAGTGACCCGCGAATTTGGCGTTCGTCACGACGTAGATGCGGTCAATGCCGCCCATGGGCGCGAGATTATCGAGCACATGTTCAACCATTGGCTTGCCGGCAACGGGCAACAGCGGCTTGGGTTGTGTGAGGGTGAGTGGATAGAGCCGCGTGGCGTAACCGGCGGCGAGGATGATGACTTTCATTTTTGAGTGTCGAATAAACTGGGCGCGGCGCTCATGGCGACGGCCTGACAGCGCGAGAGAATTTCCGCAGGCGATTCGCAATTCAAGGCGAATTCAGCAAGCGCTTTGGTTTCGGAGAGCTTCAATCGTCTGATCAGGAACTTGATCTGCGTCAGAAACGGCGGCGTCACGCTGAGTTCATCCACGCCCAGACCTATGAGCAACGGCACGAGCAGCGGATCACCGGCCATCTCACCACAAACACTCACCCAGACGTTATGTACGCGTGCGGCATCAACTGTTTGTTTGATGAGACGCAAAATTGCCGGATGCGTGGGTTCGTAGAGGTGTGCGATCTTTTCATTCATCCGATCCACGGCGAGCGTGTATTGGATGAGATCGTTCGTGCCGATGCTGAAGAACGGCGCGCGTTTGGCGAGCGCGTCGGCCACGAGCACGGCGGACGGAATTTCAATCATCACGCCTGCTTCGAGCTTGTCGTCGAATGGAATGTTTCGTTCGCGTAGTTCGTCCTTGCAGCGGTTGAGCAGGGCGTTGGCCTGATGCAATTCGTCCAACCCCGAGATCATTGGGTACATCATCTTCACGTTGCCCTCGGCGCTGGCGCGGAGAATGGCGCGAAGTTGTGCGGTGAACACATCGGTCTGTTGCAGGCAGAACCGGATGGCGCGCCAGCCGAGAAAGGGGTTCATCTCGGTCGGAACGTGAAGCGAGGAAAGAAACTTGTCGCCGCCAAGATCGAGGGTGCGTATGACCACGGGATGAGGTTTGAGCGCGGCGGCAACCTTGCGATAGGCTTCAAACTGCTCGTCTTCGCTTGGTGGAGAATCGCGGTTGATGAAAAGATATTCCGTTCGGAACAGTCCCACGCCATCGGCCCGCGTGTTCAACACGGACTCGGTATCTGCAGCCTGTTCGATGTTCGCCGAGAGCGTGACACGATGTCCATCCAGCGTGACAGCGGGTTGATCGAGGACTTCGCGGAGTTTTTCCTCCAGCGAAACCTGCTTGCGAACAAGCTGGCCGTACTCAAACAGTGTCTGCTCCGTCGGGTTGAGAATGACCATCCCGTTGAAGCCGTCCACGAGAACGTAATCGCCGCTCTCAAGCTCGTTGCTTACGGTTTTCAACCCGACCACTGCCGGAATGTGCAGCGAGCGCGCCATGATGGCTGTGTGTGACGTGCGGCTGCCGATGTCCGTGGCAAAACCAAGCACATGGGTGCGATCCAGCAGCGCGGTTTTTGACGGCGTCAAATCGTGCGCAATGAGGATGCACGGTTCGGAGAGATGCCGGATGTCCACGTCGTTCTGTTGCCCGAGCAGGTGTGCAAGCACGCGACCGGTCACATCCCGCATGTCGCTTGCGCGTTCACGCAGGAATTCATCCTCCACCTTGTCGAGGGCCTTTGCATAACGCTCGGCAACGGTGTGAAAAGCGTGCGCGGCGTTGGTTTTCTCGGTTTGAATCACCCGTACCGCTTCGTCAATCAACGCCGGGTCCTCAAGGACCATCAGGTGCGCGTCAAAAATCCGCGCTTCCTCGGCACCGATGCTTTCGGCGATCCGGTGTTGAACCTCCTGCAACTGGTGGCGTGTGTCCGTGAGAGATTTTTGGAGGCGTCCAATTTCAACGGAAATATCTGAATCAGCTATTGCGGTTTGTTCGATGGAATGGCTGGCCTTGTCGAGCACGATGATTTTGCCACGGCAAACACCGGCAGAAACCGGAATGCCGCGGAAGACCTTTTCGCCCTTGTTCGCGCGCTGTGCCATCGCGGGAGAGATAACAACCTGACAGGACGATGAAAAGCAGAACTTGTGAAAACTCAGGAATAAAACCAGGGAGTTGCAAAAAATGGCTGCCTGACCAATGAAAGCGTTTGACGGGGCCGCTGGCGATTTTGTAGAGTGCTCATCCGTTTAAGTCGGACAAGGGCCTAAGCGCACGATTCCGGCGCATCGGGTTTGGCCGCGATAGTAGCGGTGTTGGTTTTGGATTCCAGAGTAGCTCAATGGTAGAGCACGCGGCTGTTAACCGTGGGGTTGAAGGTTCGAGTCCTTCCTCTGGAGCCACCTGTCAAGTCATTGATTCTCAATGACTGCTCTCCGAAGAAGGTGCTAAAAAGGCGCAACTGCCAGAAGAATTGCCAGAAGAATTTTTGCCGCGACACAATCCGGCTTAATTCCGGCACAATCCAGCAGGCTGCGTCAGCAATACCCTAACGGTGTTTTCGCTCCGTTCGTATCATAAAAGTTATGAAACAACGGTTCTATCTCTACCAGAGACGCGGTACCTATTACCTGCAGGATTCCCGGACCGGCAGACAACAATCGCTCGAAACCCGCGACCGCAGTACCGCGCATCGTTTACTGGAACTCAAGCGCCAGACTGCCGCGGACCCTTCTTACAATCAGTTCATCCTCAAAACCTGTCTCGCCACCCAGGACCCGCTCCTGCCCAAACGCACCTGGCAGACCGTCATGGATCAGATTCAAACCCACGGCAAAGACTCCAGCCGCTGTCGCTATGTGCGTGCTATGAAATCCAGGTCCTTCAATTCCATTCGCAACATCAAACTCGTGGAAACGACAGCCGAGGATTTTCTGGTCGTGCTCAGCG
>JABFSR010000205.1 GCA_013140495.1 Verrucomicrobiota bacterium | reverse complement strand
ATCTGTTCGGGCCGCACCAGGTGCATATCCCGCCGACGAACGCGGTGTTGAACATCACGGTCTATCCCACCGGCTCGTCGGTGTTGAGTGCACCGCAGAGAATCTCACCGTCACAAGTAAGCCTCGGCGTGTACGGCTCGATCAACACGAACTACACGCTGCAGGTGTCCACCAATCTTTCTTCCACGAACTGGTCTTCGCTTTCCTCGTTCCCTCTTACTTCGAATCCGTTTCAAGTCATAGATTCCCAGGCAACCAACCGCCAGCGATTTTACCGGCTGTTGAAAAATTGAACAGCGGTGAAGGAGCGCGACTGTGTGCGAAGCATCAGTCGCAGCAGCCACGATGAAATGAGCGCGTTTGAACTGCTCGAAATTTCCTGCAATCGCAGGTGCTGCGGCTGGTCCGTTGGACACAGCCGCGCTCCGAACCGACAACGACGATAGAAAATGGTTGTAACGCTCGCCCTCATCCCGGCCTTCTCCCCCGGGGAGAAGGTGAATCGTTAGCCAGCTTCTTGGAATGTCGTGAGAATCGTGTGACGAAGACGGCAGAAACGCTATCGAGCAAACCAAAAACGAGGATCGCTGTTCCCTCTCCATGGGGAGAGGGTCAGGGTGAGGGAGGTCGTGAAAACCATTTGCCCCCGCCGCCGTTTCCTGCACCCTTGCGCCGCAAACCGCGTCCCCGAAAGCGCCAACAAATTCTCCGCCATGCCCGCACACAAAATCGTCTTCCTGTTCGACGTGGACAACACGCTGCTCGACAACGACCGCGTCACCGCTGATCTCAAACGCCACCTCGAACGCGAAGTCGGCCCCGAACGCGCGCAACACTATTGGGCCCTCTTCGAGCAACTGCGCACCGAACTCGGTTACGCCGACTACCTCGGCGCGCTCCAACGCTATCGCATCGAATATCCCCGCGACCCGCGCCTGCTCATCGTCTCCAGCTTCCTCGTCAATTATCCCTTCGCCAACCGCCTCTATCCGAACTCGCTCGACGCCCTGGAACACGTCAAGCAATGGGGACCGGTCGTTATCCTGTCCGACGGCGACGTTGTCTTCCAACCGCGCAAAGTGGAACGCTCCGGCCTACTCGAAGCCGTGGACGGCCACGCGCTCATTTACGTCCACAAGGAAAAGGAACTCGACGACGTGGAGAAGCGTTATCCGGCGGAACACTACGTGATGGTGGACGACAAACTGCGCATCCTGGCGGCGATGAAAAGCATCTGGCGCGACCGGCTGACCACCGTCTTCCCGCGCCAGGGGCATTACGCACTCGATGCCAAAGACATTACCAATTATCCGCCGGCGGACATCACCGTTGAACGCATTGGCGAACTGGTTAAATACGATTTAGCTAGCTTAGCGGGATCGAAACTCCAGTAGGCAAGAAAAGTAACCCGTCAAATTCCTTGCAGACCTAATTGGAATGTCCTATAGCGTTTCGACACTAAAACAAAATAGCTTCACCATGAACCACCAGTGATGGAAGACCGAGAGTCAAAGTTTACAGATGCCCTGCTCGCGGTAGTAGCCGTGGCTTTGATTATCATCTCGCTGCTGGTTTATTTGAAATGGGATTCCGACCTTGTCACCAAGCTCGGGCCGTGCTGGAAAGATTTTGTCCTTCCGGTGATTACCAACCTCGTTGCTGCCCTAGCAGCAATTGCAATTTCATTCTTCACCATCCAACGAATACATGCTGCACGGTCTGCCAGTCAGCGCGAGGCGGCCGAGCAGAGGATTCGTTCCATCGTCCGGGAAGTCTGCGAACCGTTCGCGAAAGCTCTCGAAACGAGAACGCAAACGTTCGTCCAAAAGATCGACCGCGTAGAAAGTATATTGGCAGAACAATTCTCTAAGAAGTCCACAGAATTGCTGCGAGAAGCCGTTACAAATGCGCTTGCAGTACAAAATCCCAAAGCTCCAGTACCCTCTGTTCTTAAGGATGCCGAACAACTCGCCGGCGGTGAATCTGTGGACGTGAGTTCACAAAGTGCGCCCTCGCGTCGAAAATCAAACAAGAAAGGAAAACAATGAGCGAATCTAAACCACATGAATCAGGGATGCGTGCTGACATACAGCGGCTGCTCCAGACTGAGGGGTCGGAAGAAGTGTTGTCGAAGCTTCTGCTTCGCAAGCTCTCACAACAACAAACGTGGGAAGACTCGGAGAAAGTTAAAGCAAGGAAGACTGAACTGAAGGAATGCTTCGATCTATATCAGCGGAATCACAATTTTGTGGTTGGCCAACTAGTTCGATGGAAGTCCGGGCTAAAGAATCGTAAACGCCCTGCCTACGGAGAGCCGGTGATTGTTGTTGAGGTGCTGCCGGAGCCAGTCCACGACCCGACGGAGGAAGCGGGATCTGCGTACTTTCGGGAGCACCTTACTGTTGTTCTTGGACTCCTTGATATCGATGGAGATTTCGTCTTGTTTCACTTCGACAGCCGACGATTCGAGCCTGTTACGTGAGTATTGACAGCTTGCGCCAGTTGAAGGTGTAAGCCTGTGTGTAGCCATGCCCATTTTCGGGCTAAAACTCGCCCCTGTTCCTGCCCGGCGGGAAGCCCGCGTAAAACGGCTCGCGCCGCCACGCGGTTTCC
Source organism: Verrucomicrobiota bacterium (assembly GCA_013140495.1). GTDB lineage: Bacteria > Verrucomicrobiota > Verrucomicrobiia > Limisphaerales > JADLHS01 > JADLHS01. Next base: position 57,461 of record JABFSR010000205.1, on the reverse strand, counting down.
CGCTGCCAGACCGGAGCGCGGCTCTGTGAGCCGCAGCACATCACAATAGCAAGACGGTTACGGAGTTTATCGAATCGTTCGGCTTGGCGGAACCTCTGCGGGTCGCAGACCCGCGCTCCGCAGAAGCGCCAGCAGCGCGGCATATTTGTAGTCACGGAAACCAAAATCATTTCCCAAGCTCCGTCAGGAGCGGCATCGGCTTGGGCCACCGCAGATGTCGCCCCGCTGGGGCTTGGTCATTCTGGTGGTTTGAAACTACAAAGATAGCGCTCCTAACGGAGCTGCATTTCCTACCCGGCGGGAAGCCCACGTAAAGCGGCTCGCGCCGCCACGCGGTTTCCCGCTGCCAGAATGCGGAGTGTGGCCGTCCCGGCCACAGCAACGCCCGCCGGAGCAAAGATTCCTCGCAGTTCCACGCCGACGTATTGGCACAAATTGCTGCGCCCGGGACGGGCGCACTCCGAGAGCTTTCGCACCAGCCGCAGGTGCTCGCGCACGGCCACCAGGCGCATGGAACATTGGTGGGGCGAGCGTCCTCGCGAGCCGGCTCGTCAGGAGCCTCGCCCCACCACCATTCACCCGCTGCGACTGGTCTTTCCGCTTTCGCTTCGGCTTCAGCGCGACAGGTCAGACACAGTCGCGCTCCGGCAAAAGAGCGGGGCCGTGGATTTATGAAATCAGTCGGCATCGCAAGCCTGACCGCGTGGCGATGCGAGCCGTTTTACGCGGAATCACTGAACAATCGGTTGGATTCTGTGTCCCAAAACCGTCAGTTTATCCTCGTGACAAAGTCCGATTGCGGAACTTGAATTGGAGGCATGAACTCAGAAAGGACAATCCGGCATAATTGCCATACTGTGCTGTCGGCTTTGCTTGCAGCGTTTGGTTGTTTGCAGGCCGCGCAAGCCAACCCCACTATCATTTCTCCGTTGCCGGCCAATGGAGCTTCGCCCTCGGCAGCGTTCGTCTTCGTCTTCAGCGAGCCGATGGATACAGCCTTCACCGGAGTTGATTTCATAAACATTGTGTACTTCACAAACTTTACGACGTCGGATGTGTGGAGTGGAGGGAACACCATCCTGACTTGCACGCCATCACCGGCGTTTCCGGCGAACCAGCTTATCGTCTGGAGTGCGTTCGGACAGAATCCCAATGGCGACCCACTGGATGAACCCACTGGCGGATTCTTCACCACCGGCGGTGGCAGCGGCGGTGGCGGGAGCGGAACGAACGCCATTACCACTTTCTCGGTGGGCAAGGTCCATCATTACCAGCAAACCTCCGCCGGGGCTCCGACGCTGGATCCGACCACGCCCTACGGTTTCAGCGGGGTGACGTCACTCTCGTCCAATCGCACGGCCACAACCGCGACACTCACGACGCCAACCACCGCTGTTTACAACCTGTTTCATCTTCCGCCACCTTCGGCGGAAATTTTTCTGCTATCCACCAATATTACAAGCCTGAGCACCTTCGACGCGGCTTTTCCAGCGGGCAACTACAGTTTCTTCGTTCAGGCGGCTACCTCGAATCAGACGGTCGTGGTAAATCTGCCAACCACCAACAGCATGGCGCAACCCAACGCACCGCACCTGACCAACTATCTGGCGGCGCAGTTGGTGAACCCGAATCAAGCGTTCGTGCTCGGCTGGGATGCGTTCCCGGGCGGAACGGCGGCTGACTACATTGACGTGGATGTCGGCAGTGAGTTCGGCTCGCCCAATCCCGGACTGCCCGGAGCGCTGACCGGCGCCGCCCGGACATTCACGATCCCCGCAGGCACGCTGCTACCAAATACCACCTACTCTTCGCAGGTTGGATTTTTCCGTTTCGTGGGCGCCACCAACGCGAATTACGTAACTGCGGCGTATCGTGCGACATATACGGAGTTCTCGTTGATCACTACCGGCAGCGGTCAATTGGTGCTTACCAATGCGAGCTGGACTCCCGGCACATTCAGTTTCGATGTTCTTTGTTCACCCGGCCAGGTGACCGTCGAGTATCGAACGAATCTGGCGACCGGCGTATGGCAAACGTTGCTGACCACGAACAGCCCCGGAAACATCTTCCACGCAATCGCACCACAGGCGGTGACCAATCGGCTCATGTTCTTCCGCGCCCGAAATGGATCGTAGCGTTTCTGCGCCAGAGCATATCACGCTGGTTGAGGGTTAAACTCCACCTGTTCTTTCCCGGCGGGAAGCCCGCGTAAAGCGGCTCGCGCCGCCACGCGGTTTCCTGCTGCCAGTTTGTTTCAATCCAGCGGTGTGTCCTTTCTGCCTTGGGCTGTCGAGCGCGACCTTTTCTTTATCGGTTGCGGCTCCGGTTCAAACAGATCAACTGGTTTTAGTTGCAGGAAGAACAATGCGGGCAACGCAAAGAAGAGGATCCAATGGCCGGAGAACCCGCGCAGTGCCCGGACCTGGTGTTGCAGATATTCCGCTTTGCTGATCTCGCGATCCACGGACCATCCGCGCGCGTGATAGGTCTGGTTCTTTTCCCAAACCCGCATCTGACCCTTGGCCACCGAAATTCCCAGGAACAGCATGAAGTTAATGAGCGCATAGATGAACAACACGCTGATGATGCGCTGGCCTCGGCGCCCGCCGTAATCTTTGGCGAACGTCGCCCGCCGGCCCCAGAGCTTTTCCATCCGGCGCGTGAAGGGAAACATGAGAAAGCACATGACCAGGCAGAAGCCATGCAACGCATAAACGGCCAGGCTGTCGGAGCGGGCGTGATCCGTGAAGTAAGTCCCGAGGTGTACAGCGAGACTTGCCACAAAGCCCACAAATGCCGGCGCAAAGAAAAACCAAGTCCACCACCGGCGCAGAAAGATTTGGCGCAAGACCGCTTTCATGGCGCGCCGACTTTGACCAAAGCCCCGCCGTCGGTCAACTACTGCTGGCAGTCAGTCTTTGGCCCGGCAAGATGCAGCAATTGATTGTTCAGATTGTCCGGCGGGAAGCCCGCATAAAGCGGCTCGCGCCGCCACGCGGTTTCCCGCCGCCAGACCGGAGCGCGGCTGTGTCGCAGACCAGCCGCAGCACGTTGCCAGCGAGAGGCGCATGGAACATTTCACCTGTCACACTTATCCACCCGCTGCGACTGGTCTTTCCGCTTTCGCATCAGCTTCAGCGCGACAGGTCAGACACAGTCGCGCTCCGAGTCACAACGGGATTCGTCCGTCAAGTTTCCAAACAGCTTCTCACGCCCGATACACGATCAAGATCGCATAGTCGTTCATCAGCTTTTGCGAGCCGATGTCCAGGTGCGTGTAGATGAGGGGCGTGATGCTCACAATGTTCGCCTCGCCGATCTTTGTCAGGAAATTCGTCACCATCTCGTCAAACTTGTCGTGACCAACCTCGATGCAGTCCGTGTGGCGGATGGTTTTGACGCGCATGATGCGGTCGGAACTCTTCGCGGCAACCTCCAGCGTGGGCTTGGGCTTCTCGATGAGCGACTCGGTCGCCTTGGCGCTGACCGGCACCTTGAGGTGCATTTCCACCTTGGCGGCGGCGGACGTCGTCATGGCGCTGTGCGGCTGGCCGGGCGCGTGGGAAGACGGAAACGGGCGGGGCGCGGCGGGCTTGGCGGATTGCGGGATGACAATTTTTTCCGAGCAGGAGGGGCAGTTGATTTCGGACCCGGCACCCGAGCTGTCCACGGCAAGTTCCTGTTCGCACTTCGGGCAGTTGAAGATGATATCCATAAAATTTGAGGGTTTGACCAACGGGATTGCAATCCACCGCCGCCCGGAAAGCAAGCCCGGAATGAACCCAGATTCGGAAGTCATCAACAAACAACAAAGGCGCGAAGGCACGAAGTTAAAGCCGAAAACATTTTGCAACGCTGTCCGATGACGTTCACCTGATGAGCGTAACATTTCGGTCCGGTCAGAAACGTGGGCTGTCCCGGTATTTTCAACTTTGCGTCTTCGTGACTTCATTGTTCAACTCAGAGTAAAGGCGGTGAGCCGGTCCAAATGGAACAGGAATCTACCCATGAACCGGAGCGCCGGGAACCGCCCGCGCTCCGGAAGAATTATTGAATCAAAACCAAACTGGACAGATTTCTGCGTGCTGAATACTGTCGCCAAGGTGAACCCGGACAAGCTGAGACTTTCACAGACTACCCACAGTTAACCTGCACCAAACGCTCATGCCAAAATGGCTACAAGGGATGATTGCTCCAACGCTGACGCTTTGGTTCTGCATGGTTGCGTTTGCCCTGGCAGCGGTCGCTTCCCCTGATGGTGCAGGTTTGTCCGCGAGAGCAGACCTTGCATCACGCTTTGCCATTCCAATGGTCATGGCTTCATGGGTCATGGCCGATGCCCGAAAACGGGGATTGCGACTCTGCCATGACTATGACTCATTCGTTTTCTTCGTTTGGCCGATCGTTGTGCCCGTCTATCTTTTCAAAACCAGAGGCGTCCGGGCATTCCTGACACTGGTTTGCTTTATCGGCATTTGGCTCATCGCATCACTTCCCGCTTTGGCGCTAGTCCTCTATCGGGAATTTGCGTCACCATGACTGTGTCGGCTGATTGCCGGACACGAATTGCCCGCCAACAAGCGATCTCACTTCCCATCCACCCGGCTTCGCACCTCGCCAGACTTCAGCTTCGTCCGAAGGCGCTGGCCGGGTTTGATCTGCTTCGCGTCACGCAACACCTTGCCGGTCTCATCGTCCAACGTGATGGAGTAACCGCGTCCCAAGACCTGTTCCGGTCCGAGCAGGCGCAGTCGGGATTCCAGCGTCCGTAATTCGTTGCGTTGCTCGCGCAGGTTCACCCGGGCGTGCTCCTGCAATCGCCTCGTCGTCGTGGCCAGCGTTTCGCGGCGCAGTTTCAGGAACTGCCGCGGGCTGGCGCGGAGAAGTCGCATGGCGGCATTCCGGTGCGCGACCTTGCGTTCGTTCACGGCCTGGCGCGCGGTGCGGATGGCGTTGGCGTGCAATTCATCCACGCGCTGCATCCACTCCGCAATCTGCCGGCGTGGATGGGCGCGTTGCAGCCTGTGCAAGGTGTCGTCCAGGCCTTCGGTGTGTCGGTCCAGTTGCTGCCGCACGCGTTGCCGCAGAACTGCCGAAGCCCCGGCCACAAACTCGCGACTCGCAAACATGCCTTCGGTGATGATCTCAGCCGCAGCGCTCGGCGTGGCCGCCCGTACATCAGCCACAAAATCGCTGATGGTGAAATCAATCTCATGCCCGACTGCTGACACGATGGGGATGGTTGATTCAAAAATCGCACGCGCCACGGCTTCCTCGTTGAACGCCCAAAGGTCTTCGAGTGAACCGCCACCACGCGTGACCAAAATCAAATCGAGCCGCTGTTGTTGGAGTTCAAGCTTTAGCTTGTTCCCTCCCGCCTCACCGTCCAAACAAGCTGAAGCTTGAACTCCAACATGGAACTCATTCAACAACCGTATCGCCTCCGCAATTTCGCCCGCCGCGCCATCGCCTTGGACGCGGCAGGGTGCAAGTATGATTTCGAGCGCGGGGTTGCGTCGCTGAATGACGTGCAACACATCGCGAATGGCCGCGCCGGTGGGCGAGGTGACAATGCCGATGCGTTGCGGAAATTTCGGCAGCGGACGTTTTCGTTCCTGCGCAAACAGTCCCTCCGTTGCGAGCTTTTGTTTGAGTTGCTCGAACTTGAGCTGCAACGCGCCCACGCCCTGCAACTCCACGGCATGAACGAGCAGTTGATACTGGCCGCGCGCCTCATAGACCGTGATGTCGCCCTGGAGCAAAACCTTCTGGCCGTCCTTGAGCAGGTCGCGATGCGCCACGGCTTCGTTGCGGAAGAGGACGCAGCTCAATTGCGCCGAGGCGTCCTTGAGCGTGAAATAAATGTGCCCGGAACTTTGCGCCCGGAGGTTGGTGATTTCACCGCCGACCCAGACCGAACCAACCTGCTTTTCGAGCAGGCGCTTGATCTGCGTGGTCAGTTCGCCAACGGACAATACGCGCCGCGTTTCTTCGGTCGGAAACAGTTCGCCGAAGTTCCATTGGGATTTGGAGGTTTTGCTCATCAACTACAACTTCTCACGCCCTGCGTAGCCTGTGTCCAGTTCATGCCAGAATTCAACGTCATCCTCGTCCTGTTCCCAGCACAGGAAAACCTCCTTGCCGCCGATGATCGCCGGAAAATCCACCAGACCGCGTTCGATGTCCTTGATCTGAATCTCTCGGCGCTGAAACTCCGTGAGGATGGACTGCATGGAAGCGAGCGTGCGGATCCACTTGTTGACGAGATCGCCGCCGAGATCGTTGCCACCGGCCATCATGCCCTCGATACGCTGGTCGCAACGCTGCAGCTCGCCTTGATGTTGACGGAGTTCGTTGAGCCACTGGCGGAGTTGCGGCACGAGTGCGGTGGCCTCCTCGCGCGTGTAATGTTTGCCGAAGCGATGATTCATTTGGTTGAGGGCGCTGCGACACCTTCGAGTTTTTTCTTCACAACGTCATTCGTCTCGATGCCCAGGGACTTGGTCCAGGCTTCCTGCGCTTTCTCGATTTGTTTCAACGCAGCATGGATGTCGCCGAGGTGATCGTAAAGCGTGGCATCGGGTTGTTCGGACTTTGCCACAGCCTTGAGCAGATACTCAAGCGCAGGTTCGGGCTGGTTGAGCTTGAACAACACCCAGCCCATGCTGTCGAGGAACGCTTCATTGTCCGGCTCGGTTTTCAGGGCGCGTTCGATCAAATCCCTGGCTTGATCCAGTTTGATCCCCTGTTCGGCCCACATGTAGCCGAGATAGTTCATCGCCTCTGCATCCCCGGGCGCAAGCGCGAGGCATTTTTCGAAATACTTTTCCGCCTCGTCGCGATTGCCGTTGCGTTCGAGCGTGGCGCCGAATTGAAAATAAAACCCCGAACCCAGCCGCTTGTCATTTGTGGCGCCGGCGACAATCTCCGCACGAGTAAAGTGCCGGATGGCTTCGGCGAAATTCTTCATTCCGTTGTGTGCCGTGCCCGTGAGAAATTCGATCACGAAGTTGGAGGAGTATTTGCCGCGCGCGGCTTCGAGGGTTTCAATTGCGCCAGCGTTGTCCTTTGCCCCGATCTGGGCCCGGGCCAGATCGTAGTAGGCCTGCTCGAGTTGAGGATTGAACACGAGCACCTTCTTCAAATACTCGGCGGCTTCAGCCCATTCCTGCTTTTCGAGCGCAATCTGGCCGAGGAAGAAGTTTGCCGTGGCATTGGACGGGTCTTCCTTGACGATTTCCTTCAACTGCTCCGCTGCGCCTGCTCGGTCGTTGGATCGCAGCATCGCGTCCGCAAGCTTCGTACGGGCCAAAGCCATCAACGAAGGCGGCACACGCTGCGATTTCACCAGTTCCAGGAACGCCGCCCGTGCCCCGTCCTTGTCGCCAAGCAGATTCAATCCGTCACCAAGTTTCATCTGCGCTTGCGGCGCGAGCGGCGAGGATTTCGCTGCGCGATGCAGGATGTCGAGTTGTTTTGCCCGGAGCGATTCGCGCCAGGCGGGAAACTGGAGTTCGTAGTTGGAGTAAAGTTCGGCGAGGCTGATGAGAAATTCCGGCGAGGCATCGGCCAACGCCGCCGCATCATCGAGCGCCTTCAACGCCGCCTCGGGCTGGTGCGTCTGGAGATAATTGACGTACAGATTCTGCGTGGCCTGAAGGGAGCGGGGCTGTTTGCGAAGCGCAACGAGGTTGGCTGCAATCGCGTTTGTGCTCCGACCAAGCTGCGAGTAAACAAACCCAAGCCGCGCCGCAAGCACGCCCGACGCCTCCTCTCTCAGGGCCTTGGGCTCAAGCAATTCAAGCGCGCGGTTCAATTGTCGCCCCTCGACAAGCCGCCCGGTCACTTCGATCAACAGATCCTCGTTGTCGGGATCCGCCTTCGCTGCCTGATAAAATTCTTCCAAAGACTCCTTGGATTCCTCGCCAAACTCATGAACAACGCCCGCACCGTAGTGCGCCAGCGCCTTCGCACGCTGATGCAGCATTTCATCGGTGACTTCTTCGGCGGGAGAATTTGTCCCTGATGCCTTGGAGCTGCGGGAATGTTTTTGCGAAGTCGAAGTCTGGCAGGCAGACGCGAGCAACAGCGCCACAAGGAGTGCAGCGTGAAGGGCAGAAAAGTGTCGGCTCATGCCGTACAAAAACCACAGCCAGCGACTTGCACGGGCAAGCCGCTGGCGTGGGCGAATTCACAGTCACCTGCGACCAGGCTTATTTCTGCCAGGTTCGCTTCTTGTGACGATTCAAGCGCAGCTTCTTGCGCCGTTTGTGTTTGTTGATTTTTGCCTTGCGGCGTTTTTTCAATGAACCCATAGGGTGCATATTGAGTAGCGGAGTTGCCACCCAAAGCCAATCTCAATTTTTGCTCCGACCCGGATCGGCGTCCCCACCTTTGCGCCGTAACTTCTCCCTTTCGACCTCCCGGATCGTTTCCTCGATCAATTCCCGCTGCGCCTCACGACTCTCCATGCGAACTCGGAACAGGTCCACAAACGCCGCGCCAATCGCCAGCGCCGTGAGCACGAGGCATGTCAACCAGAAGATAACAAAACCGAGCGGGCTGAAGCGATTTTGCAAAATTGTTTCACCGACGATCAACATGACCAGCGCCAGGCCAAGACAGATTGCGCCAAAAATCCGGCGACGGGTTTTGGGATTGGAGTTCACAGGCGCAGGCTAATCAGGGGAACAAACACAGGCAAGCCGTGGCAGCGGACGTCGTTGCCCCGCCTATTCTTCTCCGCCGCCGTTGAATTCAGTCTTCTTTCCCCAGCGGTTTTGTTTCTCGGGCAGGGTCGTGTCCACTTTGACATAGTAGGTGTCTTCGCCGAAAGCCTTGTTGACCGCAGTCTGGAGTTCACGCGATGGCATCACGGCGAATCGCTCATGTGGTTCCACAAAAACCGTCTGACCCGTCGGATAGCGGAAGCAAAACATCAGCGGACACTTGCCCGGGTGGGCAGCAATGACTTCTCGCACCGTTTCCATGCTCTCAGGCTTGAGATGCGCGGTGTGCAGCCGGAAATGAACCTGCTTGGTGAACTTCTTCGGCGCGTCTTCGAGCGGGAAAATCTCCTGTGGAAACATCTTCGGCTTGTCCTCACCGGTGTTCACTTCGCCCACGACCATGATGGCCTTGTTCAACTCCAGCAACATGCGGAACTTGTCGTAGTTCTCGTTCATCACGAGGATTTGCACCGAGCCTTCGAGGTCTTCGAGCGTGACCATCGAGTAAGGCTTCCCGCTCTTTTTTGAGACACCGTGTTGTGCCGCCGCAATCAATCCGCCGATGCGCGTGAGCGAACGGTTTGGCAGAGCAGCAAGGGTGGCGGTGGTGTTGAGACAATACTTCTCAAGAATCGGCGCGAACGGTGTGAGCGGATGACCGGTAACGTAGAAGCCGAGCAATTCCTTTTCGTGCGCCAGCAGTTCGTGCTGCGGCCATTCGGGCAGATTACTGATCGCCTCGGGCATCGGCGGGGCCTTTTCTTCGAGCGCGCCGAACAACGAGCTTTGGCCTTTTTGCCTGTCAGACAAAATGCTCGCGGCTCTTGCCATCGTGCGCTCGATCTGCGCGAACAGCGTCGAGCGCGTCTGGCCAAACGTGTCACACGCGCCGGACTTGATGAGTGCTTCGAGTGTTTTGCGGCTTACGGTGCGACCGTCCACCCGCTCGCACAGATCGGCGAGGGTTTTGAATTTTCCGCCTTCATCACGCGCCTTGAGGATCGCCTGCACCGCAACTTCGCCAACGCCTTTGATGGCGGCCAGCCCGAATCGGATGACCTGCCCGTCGCGGGCCGGCGCAAAGACTACATGGCTTTCGTTCACATCCGGCGCGAGGACCTCGACGCCCATCACGCGCGCCTCGGCGATGAACTGAGCAAGCTTCGCCGTGTCGCCCATGTCGTTCGTCATCATCGCCGACAGGAACTCGACCGGATAGTTCGCCTTCAGATACGCCGTTTGATACGCAACAATGGCATAAGCGGCAGCGTGTGATTTGTTGAAGCCGTAGCCGGCAAATTTTTCCAGCAAATCGAAAATCTGGTTCGCCTTCGCCTTCGGGATGTTGTTCTTCTCGTGGCAGCCCTTGACAAAGATGTCGCGATGCTTCTGCATCTCCTCGACCTTCTTCTTGCCCATCGCACGCCGCAGCAGGTCCGCGCCGCCGAGCGTATAGCCGCCGAGCACCTGCGCGGCCTGCATCACCTGCTCCTGATAAATCAGAATTCCGTAAGTCTCCTTGGCGATGGGTTCGAGCAACGGATGTTCATACTCGACCTTCAAGTCGCCGTGCCGACGCTTGATGAAATCGGGAATGAGGTCCATCGGGCCCGGGCGATAGAGCGCCACAAGCGCCGTGATGTGCTCGACGCTCGCGATTTGAAACTTCCTGCACAAGTCGCGCATGCCGCCAGATTCCAATTGGAAGATGCCGAGCGTCTCCGCCCGATTGAGGAGATCGTAAGTCTTTTTGTCATCGAGCGGCAACTGGTCCACGTCCACCGTGATGCCCTTCGTGCGCTTGACCATCTCGCAAGTGTTGCGAATGACCGTCAGGGTCTTCAGGCCGAGAAAGTCCATTTTCAGCAGGCCGAGTTCGCCGACGGGATTCATCGCGTATTGCGTCACGATTGCGCCGTCTTCGTCCTGTTTGAGTGGAAGCAGATTCACGAGCGGTTGATCGCCAATGACCACACCTGCCGCGTGAACGCTGGCATTGCGCGTGAGGTCTTCGAGGATGAGCGCGGTGTCAATCAGCTCGCGTGTCGTTTCTTCACTCTCGTAAGCCTGCTTGAGTTCCGGCGATTGCTTGAGCGCCTTTTCGAGCGTCATCTTCAAATCGAACGGAATCATTTTCGCCAGTCGGTCGCATTCGCCATAGCTCAAGCCCATCACACGACCCACATCACGCACCACAGACTTTGCGCCCATCGTGCCGAAGGTGATGATCTGTGCGACGGAATCTTTGCCGTATTTCTGGCGAACGTATTCGATTACGTCGGCGCGCCGGTCGTCGGCGAAATCAATGTCAATATCAGGCGGATTGACGCGCTCGGGATTCAGGAAGCGCTCGAACAGCAGGCCGTAGCGGATCGGGTCAACGTTGGCGATCTCCAGCAAATAAGTAACGAGCGAACCGGCGGCGCTGCCGCGTGCGACGCACGCAATCCCCTTGCTACGACCGTAACGGATGAAATCACCTACAATCAGGAAGTAGGAGATGAATCCCGTCTTCTCGATCACTGCAAGTTCGACCTTGAGGCGGTCGAGAACGACTTTGATGGCTTCTGCAACTTTGGGATCTGAAAGTTTGTTCTTACGCTCGCCCTCACCCTGACCCTCTCCCCCGGGGAGAGGGGACAGCGGTTGTTTGCTCGCGGATTGTTGTGCGTGCGTCGAGCCATCAGCAGCCACAACTTCGCTTGGAGACAGCGAACGATTCTCCCTCTCCCCGGGGGAGAGGGGTTCGTTCGCTTGATACGTCGGCAGCCGCGTCGGATCATCAATCCCCTCAACGATGAATTCCTTGCCTTCCGCTTTCGCGTGGATCGTGTAGCGGGTGAACAATCCCTCTGCGAGCCATTGTCGCAAAAAACCCTCGCGTGTGAAATGTTCCGGCGGATGAAAGACCGGGTAGTGCAGTGTTTTGAAATCAAACTCCACATTGCACTTCTCCGCGACCTCCAGCGTGTTCGTGATTGCTTCGGGAATATCCGCGAACCGCGCCTTCATTTCTTCCGCTGACCGCAAATAAAATTGTTCCGGCACATAGCCCGCACCCATCCGCTTGGGGTTGCTCAATAAATCCTGGGTGCCGATGCACACATGACAGTCGTGTGCATGAGAGTGCTTCTTCTCGACGTAGTGGACGTCGTTCGTCGCGACGCATTTCAGGCCAAACTCCTTCGCCCACTGGATGAGATGCTTGTTGACCTTGGCCTGTTCGGCGATGCCGTGGTTCTGGAGTTCGAGATAAAAATTCTCCGCGCCAAGCGTCTGCTTGAACCAATCCATCGCGTCGCGCGCCTTCGTGAGTTGATCTGCCATGATGGCCTGCGGAATTTCGCTGGCGAGACAGCCCGACAGCGCGATCAAACCTTCCTTGTGGGCAGCGAGGATTTCTTTGTCAATGCGCGGCTTGTAGTAATAGCCCTCCAGATGCGCGGACGTGGTGAGCTTGACGAGGTTCTTGTAACCGACCTCGTCCTTGGCCAGCAGCACAAGATGGTTGTAAACATCCTTGCCGCCGGTCGAAGATTTCTTTTCCAGCCGCGAACCCGGCGCGACGTAAACTTCGCAACCGATGATGGGCTTCACGCCTTTCTCTCGCGCCTCCTTGTAAAAATCCACGACACCGTGCATCGCGCCGTGATCGGTGATCGCGAGCGAAGGAAACTTCAACTCGTGAGCCTTCTCGACGAGCTTGTCCAGACGGCACGCGCCATCGAGCAACGAATACTCGGTGTGCAGGTGCAGATGGACAAAGTCGGAATGTGACATTGGGAGGAAACTTTACCCACGCGCGGCGAGGTAGCGCAAGTCAGCGACCCAACAACTTGTTCACTTGCGCAACTTCAATAACCGGCGGCGGATGGACTTTGGGTCTTGTCGGCAATCGAGAACACCCCAGATTCGAATGGTCTGTTCTTCGATGTCGTAGTAGGCAGCGTATGGGAATCGTTTGGAAAGCAACCGGTGAAAGCCAAAAGCTTTGAGGTGAATTCCAGCGTATAGTTGAAGTGACTCGATGTCCGAGAAAAGCGATTCCTGAAAGTAATCTCCCAATCCTTCGCGTTGCCGTTCGTAGAAATCAAAGCCATCTGCAAGATCATCGCGCGCCGACGGCAAGATGACGATTTTCATTTCCGGCGATCTCGAAGCTGTTTCTTGGCGGCGTTCCAATCCATAAAAACCTCCGTGCCGGATTTAACGGCTTCAGTGCGATCATGCAAAACCTCACCGTGCCACTCAGGCGATGTCACCTGAGATTCGTCGCGGCTAAGATCCGCCCACAATTCCTCCATCACCCGGAGTTTTTCCTCCCTGGTCATTTTATCCAATGGCAGTGTGGCTTGCATTTAATGACTAATTAACCCTGCTTCGATCAAACATGCAAGGACGACCCGGGCGTAATCACACAAGGAAGGGATGTTCACAACGCGATTGCCCCGCGATGTCAGAACGAATAGCTTCACGCCATGAAACTGCTCGCCAACCTCCGGGCCGTGCGTTGGCATTGGCTCGTTCTTGTCGCGCTGCTTATCAGCAGTTTGCTGTCTCCGGCTTGTCGGGAAATGCACGTTCTTTGCGTGAGGTTGATCTTCGGATTAAAGGGGGAAACGGTTGTAGCCGGTCAGTCACCGGGTTGCATGATTGAAACGGTTCCGAATGTTCATTTCACCGCGGCACGACGACAGGAACTTCGGAATCTTTCAGGCCGGTCGCCGGAGAATTACGCGCTCGCCTGCTCCACCGGCGACAATTTCAGATTGGATTTTCCGGCAGCAAACAAATGGGCTAACCATCCGTTGCTGACGTGGGGTGCAACGCGCCTTTCATGGGTCGCCGTCCACCAACGCGAGGCCGCCGAAGCCACGAACGCGTTTGTTTCTGTTGCCGCAGCCGACGCCATAATCGCAACAGCGAGGCAGGTGATCGCTCTCGCTCAAAGGGAAAATCCGACGAACGGTGCGCTATCACTTGCGGAGGCTGCCGTGTGTTTCGCCATCCATGATGACGCGGCGGCGCTGGCTGCTCTTGAGACTTCCGCATCGCACCCGCTGTGGTCCGCCGACTCCGAGAAATCCTTCACAACACTTGCGAAACTATACGAACTGGCAAGTCTTTCAAAACTGGATGCTGTGTCGGAAGCCAACGCGCAGTCTCCTCAAACTTGGGCCGCATCTCTCCAAGGCATCATCAAGAAACATCTCAACCGGCTCATGACAGCGGCAGTGAAAGTTGGCGAGGATGACAAGTTTGGAAAACTCCTTGGTCTTCTCGTCGAACTCAGGAAGGTGGAGTGGCAGGATCAACACGTTGATCTGTGGAACAACTTCCGGAATTTTGCTGCGTCCGACGAGTTTATCATCGCAGCGGCTGGACGGACAGGCAGAGCCGTGCCGGAACATTTCTTCACAGCAGGCAACGAAACGGAGTCATACTATTACGAAAATCGGGAGTTTCGGACGGCTACATTTCGGGAATTTCTGAAGGCTCAAGCGGCACCACAAATAGCGGCGCGTTTTTGGGGTCAGGACGATGCCGCTGGCGAGTCGCGCAATTTCCGACGTCAATTGCACCATCAGCAGTTGGTTTCCATTATGCCACCTTGGCTCGTGGCTACTGGTTCCGGGTGTCTGAGTCTCTTCATTATGGGACTCCTTCTTGTCGGTGTGCTTTCAGAAGTGCCGTACGTTCTATCCAAGAGTCCGGGACCGAACTTCAGAGAATGGCCATGTCATCGCGCGTTCTGGTTTTTGTCGATCATGGCGATGGTGGCTGGTTCGTTCTTCATATTCCGAATTTTTTCAGCACTGGGTGTGGCCGACTCGAATGAGTCGGGGTTTGGACTCCACCAGAATCACTCAACAATCAACCCTGACATCCAAAGATTGCTGCTCGCCGTTTTGCTGGCAGGTTGCTGGCAACTGATTTTGTTGCTTGCTTGGATCATGGAAAAGAAACCTGTTCGTTTGAGTTCATGGCCTGTTATCGCAGTGCTCGCCGAGTTTTACTTCGTTGCGATTCTGCTCGCTGGCTTTTTTCGAAGCGCGACTGTGGAAGTCATCCGGAGCCAATTCCTCTGACTACGGCAATCTCCCATTGCTTGACGCTTCCCGAATGCTCCGCTAGCTTTCGCCCGCAATGAGCAAAGATTTTGGTCCAAGTAATTTCCTCGTTCCCGTGGTGGTTGAACAAACCGGTCGCGGCGAGCGCAGTTGGGACATCTATTCACGGCTGCTGGTTGATCGCATCATCTTCCTGGGCACGGGCGTGGATGACATGGTCGCCAACATCATCATCGCGCAGTTGCTGTTCTGCCAGATGTCCGACCCGAAGAAGGACGTGCATCTTTACATCAATTCGCCCGGCGGCAGCGTCACGGCGGGCCTTGCGATCTACGACACGATGCAATATCTCACCTGCGACGTGAACACCTACTGCATCGGTCAGGCCGCCAGCATGGGCGCGGTGCTGCTTGCAGCCGGTACGAAGGGCAAACGCTACGCCCTGCCGAATGCAAACATCATGATTCACCAGGTGCTGGGTGGCGCAGAAGGCCAGGCCAGCGACGTCGAGATTCGCGTCAAACACATGCTCAAGCTGAAGCAGACGTTGAACGGCATTCTTGCCAAGCACACGGGCAAACCCATCGAGCAGGTGGAGAAGGATTGCGACCGTGACAATTTCATGTCCTCCGAGGAAGCGAAAGCCTACGGCCTCGTGGATCACGTCGTCCAATCGCGCAAGGACATCACCACGTTGCCGGAAAAAACCTCCGTCGTCACCTAGCTGCCACGCCTGATACCTGACACCCCGCAGACACTAACGAACAATGGCCCGCCCAACGAACATGACGATGTGCAGCTTCTGCGGCAAGTCGCACTCCGAAGTCAAAAAACTCGTGGCGGGGCCGGGCGTTTACATCTGCGACAACTGCATCATCCTTTGCAAAAACGTTCTTGATCGCGAGACGCACTTGCAGTCTGAGAAGCGCTTTTCAAAGGTCGTCGTCCCCAAACCTGCGGAGATCAAACGTCAGCTTGACCTGCATTGCATCGGCCAGGAACACGCCAAAAAAACGCTGGCAGTGGCTGTTCACAATCACTACAAACGCATCAAGCCTGAGTCGGTCGTGGGCGATGGCGAAGAAAAGTTACAGCCTGCTCCACCGGCACAGGCTTCGCCCTACTCCGAGGTTGAGATCGAAAAGAGCAACATCCTGATGATTGGTCCGACGGGGTCGGGCAAGACGCTGCTTGCGCGTACGCTGGCAAAAATCCTGGACGTGCCTTTTGCAATCGCGGACGCCACCACACTTACCGAAGCGGGCTACGTTGGCGAAGATGTCGAGAACATCATTCTTCGCCTGCTCCAGAGCGCCGACTATGACGTGAAGCGCGCCCAACGCGGCATCGTTTACATTGACGAGATTGACAAGATCACGCGCAAGAGCGAAGGCCCGTCCATCACGCGCGACGTTTCGGGCGAAGGCGTGCAACAGGCGCTGTTGAAAATTCTCGAAGGCACAACCTGTAATGTTCCTCCGCAGGGCGGACGAAAACATCCGCAGCAGGAATACATCCGCGTGGACACGACAAACATTCTGTTCATCTGCGGCGGTGCGTTTGTCGGTTTGGAAAAGGTCATCCAACGCCGCATGGGTCGTCACACAATGGGCTTTGCCGCGGCGGGCGAATCTGAACGCGCGGCCTCCGTGGCGCGGGATGAAATCCTGACGCGCGCCGAGCCGGAGGATTTGCTCAATTACGGCTTCATCCCCGAATTTGTCGGACGGCTGCCAGTCGTCACCACGCTTGCGGAACTTTCCGAGGAGCAACTGGTTTCCATCCTCACCGATCCGAAGAACGCGCTCACGAAGCAATACGCCAAGTTGCTTGCCATGGAAGGCGTGGGGCTGGAGTTCACTCAGGATGCGTTGCACGAACTGGCGGTTGCGGCCCACAAAAAAGGCACTGGCGCTCGTGCCCTGCGCGGGCTGATCGAAAAGATCATGCTCGAAGTGATGTACGACGTGCCGGACAGCAACGACATCCTCGACATCAAGATCACCAGTTCCGTCGTGCTCGGTGAAAACAAGCCCATCGTACGGCGACGGCAGGATCAGGCCGCAGCCTGACGCCTGCCCGGACTTCTGAACA
The DNA here is from genome assembly GCA_013140495.1 of Verrucomicrobiota bacterium. Lineage (GTDB taxonomy): Bacteria > Verrucomicrobiota > Verrucomicrobiia > Limisphaerales > JADLHS01 > JADLHS01. The sequence continues at coordinate 40,567 of JABFSR010000205.1, read as the reverse complement.
CATCCGCTGGAGGTTTTATCCTGTAACACGCGCTTGCTTAAAAATGCTCGCCGGGTGTAGCGTGCCGCCAGTCGCACGTATGGAAACCATCGCCGATACGCCCCGCAAGCGACACGTCCTGATCGTGGACGACAACGTGTCTCTTGCACACTTCTTCCAGGAGATTCTCAAGCTCCACGGCTACGAAGCCACGATGATGACCGATGCCACGCCCGCGCTGAAGTTTGCGCTCACACATCCGCTCGACGCCATTCTGTGCGATCTCCAGATGCCGCAACTCGAAGGTGATCTTTTCTACGCCACGGTGGAACGTTCGCAGCCGGCGCTCGCGCGGCGATTCATCTTCGTCACGGGTGTCGCGGATGAGCCGAGGTTTCAAACATTCCTGTCCACGGTGGACGTGCCTGTTCTTCGCAAGCCGGTGCCCGTGGACGAATTGCTGAAGGAAATCGAGCGTGTCACCAATGGTTGAATCACCGGGCGCAAAACAGGCGCGGCGGCAGGGCGAATGACACCGCATGGAAATTGCTACCGTGAACTCTGCTTCCCGCCCTCCTGTTGGGCATCAACCCTGAAATTTCGGTTCACATAGAGATCATCTGCGACCTGATAAAGCGCTATCGTGTCCTTCACCAATTCCTCGTCTTCCGAACCGGGCGATGACACGGGTTTGATTTCCGCCACCTTCGGATTGCCGGCGTATAGTTCGACGTTTTGTTTCAAGCCAAGCACGGCGAGTCGTTCGCCTGCGAATTGTCCGATGTCGCGGTTGTGGTTCAGAACGGCGCGGCTGTTTTTTTCATCGGAATTGAGCAGGTCGCGTCCGAAGAACAGGCTTTCATAAGGCCTCCCCATCAATCCCAGCAACGTCGGCGTCACATCCAGGGAACCGCCCAACGTGCCGCGCTTTTGGGGTGCCGACACCACGGCTGGGCCGAGGATCACGAGCGGGATTTCGTATGAATGAATCGGAATGCTCTGGCTGCCGTACACCCGCGCACCGTGATCGGCAACAACCGCGAATATGGTGTTCGTCCAGAAATCCTCCTTCATCGCCGCCTCGAAGAATTTTCCCAGAGCATAGTCCGAGTACTTGACGGCGTGATTGCGTTTCCGGTCATCGGGGTTTTCACGAATACGACCCTTGGGATAGGTGTAAGGCTTGTGATTGGAAACGGACAGCACCGTTCCAAGAAAGGGTTTCCCCTGCTGGTTGAGTTCGCGAAACTCGGTGATGGCGCGGGCGAAGATTTCCTCGTCGCACACCCCCCAGATGGTGGTGAACTCCGGCTTGAGAAAATCCTTCTGCTCGATGAACCGGTCATAGCCGTTGCGTGTGGTGAATGATTTCAGCCCGTCAAATACGCCGCGCCCGCCGTAGAGAAACAGCGTGCTGTAGCCGTCGCGTTTCAGAACGCGCGCGATGGTTTCCACGTTGTCCGAGCGGTCGCGCTTGACGATGGAATCTCCCGGCAGGGGCGGGAAGGATGACAACACTCCCTCCATGCCGCGCACCGTACGGTTGCCCGAAGCGTAAAGATTCGTGAACAACAAGCCCTGCGTGAGCGCGAGCCGGTCCATCTCGGGCGTCAGCCCGTTCGTGCTACCAAGGCAGCCCCAGAATTCCGACCCAAGACTTTCCTCAAGCAGCATCACCACGTTCAATCTGGGGCGTGAGGAATCACCAGTCACGCGACGGCGGATGCTTCGTCCATCCTCGGTGAACTCCGCATTGCCGCCGGACAACATGCGCCGGACGCGTGCGTAAGCCTCGTCCATGGGAATGGTTTTGTAGAACTGGGCAAAATCCAGGTGATGCGTCATTGCCGCGCAGCCGAATGAAATCGCGCCGTTGTTCGAGACTTCGTTCAGCGTGCGGTCGGTGCCGACGTTCGCGCCCTTGAAATTAATCGTGGCTGCCAGTGCCGCCGCACCCAACCCCGCAGCGAAAATCCACGCCAGCCTCCTGCCCGCCGACACGTCCACTTCCCACATCGTGCGGTGACGTCTCATGGCCATCCGCATCCACGCTGCCGTCAGCACGGCACAGGCCGCCGTGATCCACACCACCGGATATGAATCCCAGATGTTGACGAAGACCTCGCTGGGATACAGCACGTAATCCACCGCCACGGTATTGAAGCGTGAGCGGAATTCCTCAAAAAACCCGTACTCAACGGCGAGCATGAAAATCTGGATGAAGATTGTCAGGAAGCACATGCTCCAAAATAGAACGCGATGCCATTGCCTCGCGAACCAGCGTTGAGGCACGAACAAAAACCAGACGAGCATCAGCAGCGCATACAACAGCGCCACAAACAAATCCCGATGGAGTCCGCCAAACAGCACGCGAATGAAATCACCGGGAGTCAGCGGGGCCGTGTGAAATTGAACCATCAACACCACGCGCAACAGCGTCCAGACGCACAGCAGCGAAAAGAAATAAAACATCACCAGCGAATATCGGGAACGGCGCGGTGCGTTGACGGCAATGTCGCTTTTCAAATCGGAGGATGAAGTCAGAGTGTCCAGACGATTCAAACATGGATGAAGGCGGCTTCCAAACCAAGCGGATTCAGTCAGGCCCGAAGACGGAAACAGAGAAAAAGCTGGTGACGAAACCCCTCATCGTCTCAAAATGCCGCAACCTATGAATTTGCAGATCGTCACCTCATCTTCCCGCTACGCTTGGGCCGTCGTGGCTTTGCTCTGGCCAGTTGCCGTGTTGAATTACCTCGACCGCCAGATGCTTTCCACGATGGGGCTTTCCATCAAGGCGGACATCGTGGAACTTCAAAGCGCCCAGAACTTCGGTCGGCTGATGGCAATTTTTTTGTGGATTTACGCGTTCTGCAGCCCGCTGGGCGGCGCAATCGCCGACCGCCTCAATCGCAAATGGCTGATCGTTGCCAGCCTTGGCGTGTGGTCGTTGGTTACACTGTTGATGGGGCAGGCCGCGAACTTTCACCAACTCTACACGTTGCGCGCAATCATGGGTGTGAGCGAGGCGCTTTACATGCCGGCGGCCCTCGCGTTGATCGCCGATTATCATACCGGCCCGACACGATCGCTGGCCGTGGGCGCCCATTTGAGCGGCGTTTACCTTGGTCAATCGCTCGGTGGCATCGGTGGCTGGGTGGCGCAGGAGGTTTCCTGGCGCGCGGCGTTTGCAGGTTGCGGCGGTATTGGTATTGCCTACGCCTTGGTGCTCATAATTTTCCTCCGCGAGACGGATCGCAACACCAAGAAGAAAGTCGCGGATGCTTCAACCGCCGAACCGGCAGTCGGTGTGAACTGGCGGGGTTTCATCATTCTGATCCTGTGCTTCTCCCTGCCCAGTCTTTCTGGTTGGGCGGTTAAGAACTGGCTACCTACGCTTCTGCAAGACCGTTTTGGAATGGCGCAGGCACCCTCCGGCCTTTGGGCAACCATCACCCACGCTGGCGCGGGTTTCTTTGGAGTGATTCTCGGCGGCTGGCTGGCGGATCGCTGGTCACAACGCTCCGTGCGCGGGCGCACCTACCTTAGCGCGATTGGATTGCTCATGCTCGTGCCCGGAATCGTGATTGTGGGTATGGCGCCATCCTTTTCATTGACCATCGCGGGCACGATTCTTTTTGGCCTCGGATTCGGCATGTTTGACGCGAACAACATGCCCATTCTCTGCCAGCTTGCGCCGGTGCGCTTCCGCGCCACCGGTTACGGCTTGTTGAACTTCTTCGGGATCGCTTCCGGCGCCTACCTCACGCCGTTGCTCGGCAAACTCAAGGACAGCGGTGTGCCTCTGGCGACCAGCTTTGCCTATTGCGCAATCCCGGCGCTGCTCGCCGCAGTGTTGATGTTCGTCCTGCGTCCAACGAACCGCGACCGCAGTGTGGCGGCTGCGAATTGAACCTGCCGGTGACTGAGTCCAACCAAAGACCTGCCGCGACGCAGGTTGAAAAGTATTGTCCAAAACAAAACGGCCCGGCGAAAACCGCCGGGCCGTGTGAAATTCAGTAACGAACTTAGCGGCGGGACATGAAAATCCGCAGCACATACCAGAGCATCAACGCCACGGATGCAAACAATTCGAGCGCCGCACCCACGTAACGATCCTCAGGATAATGATGCAAAATGTTCGAGGTGTCATAGAGAATCGCTCCGCCCGCCAGCGCTACCATGATGACGGAGAATCCCAGGCCGAGGTTGAAACCAAAAATGGCACCACAAACAATCGCCACCAGTGCGATGATGCCGCCCCAGCACAGGATGCCACGCAGGAATGAAAAATCCTTCCGCGTGTAGAATGCCACCAGGGACAATCCCACGAACGCAATGAACGTGACCATCGCCGCGCTGCTGATCGCGCCTGGCGCAAACCTGTCCGCGACGTAAAGCAACGGCACGAAGATGATCGCCTCCGCCACGACGAATCCCACCAGCGCGGCGTATTGCGCCACCTTGGATTCAGCGCTGTGCGCCACGCGGCTGGCCAGCCAGGACACAACCACAAACCCGCCCATGACAAGCAGCCATGAGGTGCCGAGCAACGCCCGGGCAATGGTTTCCGCCATGCCTGTCTTGAACAGGAAGATTTCAATCAGCGTGAAGGCTGTGATCGCACAGAACAGATGCGAATAGGTGCGAGAGATGAAACGCCCGCGTGAATTGACATCGAGTTCGGCGACTGCGATGGGCCGTGGATAGGATTCTGTATTCATGTTCAGTTGGTTGGGCGTGCCGACATGGCAACGCCCTTTTCACAGGACAACACTACCAAGCCGGGTATTGTCGTCAATCACAACACTGAACAACCACAATTGGATTTGACGCTTGGTGTGGAGCTCTCCACGCATTACGCTGCAATCATGAGTCTGGCCAAAAAACTTTTGCATACGCGCTATCGCGTCAACGACCTCGAACGCACGGTTGCTTTTTATCGGGACGTGCTTGGGCTGGCGGAAATCAGGCGGCACAAATCCCCGCGCGGTTCAGAGCTCGTTTTCCTCAAAGCACCGGAGAGCGAGGAGACAATCGAGATCACCTATTTCCCCGGCAGCGGCCCGGTGCAGGTGCAGGCGGACCTCACGCATCTCGCGTTCGAGGTTGACAGCTTGAATGAGTTCGCCAAACACCTGGCCAGGCACGGATTGAAATTCTCGGACGGCCCGACGACGACTTCCAGCGGCTCAGTATTCGCCTTCATTGATGCGCCGGAAGGATACGAGATTGAGTTGATCCAGAAGGCCGGTGGGGCCGGCAGCGGATCGGGTTATTGAATGATCCTTCGCGCCCGTCAGTTTGAATTTCAGTTTCCGCGTCCGGCGCTGGTGATGGGGATTGTCAACGTTACGCCCGATTCGTTTTCCGATGGCGGAAGCTTTTTCAATGCGGACGCGGCGGTGGCGCATGCAGTGGCGCTGGTCGAGCAGGGTGCGGACATTTTGGACATTGGCGGCGAATCCACGCGGCCCGGTGCCGCGCCCGTGAGCGAGACGGAAGAGTTGCGCCGGGTGATTCCGGTGATTGAAAAGCTCGCCGCGCAGGTCAGTGTGCCGCTCTCCGTGGACACGATGAAACCCGCAGTGGCACATGCGGCTTTGGCGGCGGGTGCAAGCATTGTCAACGACGTGGCGGCGAATCGCGAAGACGACTCGATGTGGCGCGTCGTTGCTGAAGCCGGTTCAGGTTACGTGGCGATGCACATGCAAGGTTCGCCGCAAACCATGCAATCGCATCCGACCTACGGCGACGTGGTTCGTGAGATGGAAGATTTCTTTGAAGGACGCATGGTGCGTTTGAAAGCCACCGGGGTTGCGCCGGAGCAGGTCGCGTTTGACGTCGGGATTGGTTTTGGCAAGACGATGGAACACAATTTGCAGTTGCTCGCGGCGCTGCGGAGTTTTACAAGAATGGGGCGGCCGATGCTGGTTGGCGTTTCCCGGAAATCCTTCATCGGCGCGCTGTTGGGCGCGGGTGTGGCGGAACGGCTGCCCGCCTCGCTGGCGTGCGCGTGTCTCGCAGTTGAGGCTGGCGTGAAGATTATCCGGACACACGACGTTCAGGAAACCGTGCAGGCCATCCGCATGACGGAAGCAATTTTGCAGCGGCAAATAAAATGACCTGGCAGAAAGTTCATGACATTGGCGGACCGGCGCTGGAGATACTCATCCTGGCGGTGGGCATCTATTTCGCCACGCGCTTCGTGCGCGGCACGCGCGGCTGGCCGGTGGTGATTGGCTTTGCGCTTTTGCTCATCGTGCTCTCGCTCGCCTCGACACTGTTGCGCCTGGACGTGTTGCGCTGGCTGCTTGGCAACGCCACGGTGTTCATCATCCTGGGGGCGCTCGTCATCTTTCAACCCGAACTCCGCCGCATGCTGGGCGAACTGGGCAACCTTCCCATCTTCGCCACCGCGCGAGAACAACGTGAAAACATCGAGGTCGTGGTCGGCACCTGTGAACGGCTTGCCGACGTTCGCATTGGCGCACTCATCGCCATCGAGCAATCCATCCAGCTATACGAAGCGGTGGAGTCAGGCATTCAGGTGGACTGCGAGGCCACGCCGGAAATGCTCGAAACGATTTTCTTTCCCAACAACGCCATCCACGACGGCGGCGTGATCATCAAGGGCGACCGTATCACGCACGCGGCATGTATTTTCCCTTTATCACAGCGGGGTGATTTGAACAAATCAATCGGCACGCGCCATCGTGCGGCCCTGGGTCTCAGCGAGGAAACGGATGCGGTGATCATTGTGGTGTCTGAAGAGACGGGTGCAATTTCGTATGCCTACAAGGGGCAGCTTGTTCGTGGCATCACCGTTGAGGAGCTGCGCTCGTTCATGACATCAGTGATCGTGCAACCGGCGCGTGCACGGGGCTTTGTCGGCTGGTTGCGCTCACGCCAATTTGAGCCGTATCGTTCTTCCGGCCCGCCCGTCGTCACGCGCAACGAGCCACGCTCCACACCGCAGGGAGGCGGCAAGTAGCCATGTTTCGCGATATCCTATCCAGGAATTTCGGGTGGAAGCTCCTGTCGCTCGCACTCGCGGTTGCCATCTGGGTGGCGGTCAAGACCGTCAGTGCGGAGCGTGGCAACCAATCCGAGCGCACGTTTCTCAACGTGCCTGCCCAGATTGTTTCAGGCACCGCAGACGTGCGCACGTTCAGGATCGAACCCAATGAAGTTCGGGTCACAGTAAAAGGTCTGCCTGATTCCATCCGCACATTGGTGGCCCGCGAAATCAAAGTGTTTGTGGACGTGACCGGCCTCGAAACAACGCAGAACCTCGTCAAGCAGGTGGATGTGTCGTTGCCCAACGGCGTCGCGGTGGTCAACGTCGAGCCCGCCAACGTGCAGATCACCATTCCACCCCGCGGCCCAATGAGATCCCCTGCAAACAATCCATGAGCAATCCCAAGAAAATCTTCGGCACGGATGGCGTACGCGGCACGGCCAACGTGGAACCTGTGACGGCGGAAACTGCGTTGAAACTCGGACGCGCCGCAGCTCACGTTTTTAAGAACCTCGAAACTCAGTCGCGCGGCCAGGGTCGCCACAAAATTGTCATCGGCAAGGACACGCGCCTCTCCGGCTACATGCTAGAGAACGCCATCTCCTCGGGAATTCTTTCGATGGGTGTGGACGTTTTGTTCATTGGGCCGCTGCCCACGCCAGGCGTTGCCTACGTCACACGCAGCCTGCGTGCGGATGCCGGGATCGTCATCACCGCCTCGCACAATCCGTATGCGGACAACGGCATCAAGTTTTTCCGTGCGGACGGCTACAAGCTCGACGACAAGGTTGAGGCGAGCATCGAGGACCTCGTGTTCAGCGGCCAGATCGAAAACATCCGCCCCACTGCCGAGGAGATCGGCAAGGCCATGCGTATCGAGGACGCGCTGGGTCGTTACATCGAATTTGCCAAGGCGAGCTTCCCGCGCGGCATGACGCTCGAAGGCATGCGAGTGGTCGTGGACTGCGCACATGGTGCCGCGTACAAGGCCACGCCCTGCGTCCTTCGCGAACTTGGCGCGGAAGTCATCGTCGTGGGCGACACGCCCAACGGCAAAAACATCAACAAGGATTGCGGCTCGATGCACCCGCAACACCTTTGCCAGCTCGTGCGCGAATTCCGTGCCGATGTCGGCATCGCGCACGATGGCGACGCCGACCGCGTGATGATGTGCGACGAACGCGGCGAGATGATTGACGGCGACGACATCATGGCTGTTTCCGCTCTCGACATGCTGGCGCAGGGAACGCTCGCGCAAAAAACGCTCGTCTCCACCGTCATGAGCAATGCCGGGCTCGACGTTGCAATCAAGGCCGCTGGTGGCAAGGTTGTCCGCACCGACGTGGGCGACAAGAACGTGATTGATGAAATGTTGCGCGGCGGATTCAACTTTGGCGGCGAGCAGAGCGGCCATCTCATCTTCCGCGACCACGGCACCACGGGCGACGGTCTTGTGGCGGCGTTGCAGGTTCTGAGCACGATGAAATCGAAGCAGGTGCCGCTTTCAAAACTTTCCAAATGCTGGACGCGCTTCCCGCAGCTTGTCACCAACGTGAAGGTGCGGGAGAAAACGCCGTTCGACAAACTGGATGGCATCCTCAAGCTCGTGGAACAGGCCGAGGCCGAAGTGCAACCCGCCGGTGGACGCGTACTGTTGCGTTACTCCGGCACCGAACCCAAGGCGCGCCTGCTCATTGAAGGCCGCGACGAGGCCGTGCTGGACAAGTGGAGCAAACAGATTTGCGAAGCCATCAAGCGGCAGGTCGGAGCGTGATGAGGAAGCATATGAAGCGAGCGGTTGCTGTTTGATTTCGCGGATGGCTTCCGCTTAACTCCGTTCCGGCAATGCACCCGCTGGAAACTTATCTCACCGAGATCGCCACGTTGCGTGGGGCGACGAAGGAGACTTCCGGTTATCCGGTGCTGGCGAACCTTTTCAATGCCGTCGGCCACACGCTCAAGCCCAAAGTCCGTTGCATCATTCATCCCAAAAACAGCGGCGCGGGCATTCCTGATGGCGGATTGTTCACGCCCGACCAGTTGAAGAACAAGGACGACGTGGAATCCTTCGTCGGCCAGAAGCCAGCGCGCGGCGCCATTGAAGTGAAATCCACGCAGGACGACATCGCTGCCATCGCCGAAACCGAGCAGGTCAAAGAATATCTCGCGCACTATGGTCAGGTCTTGCTGACGAACTACCGTGAATTTCTCCTGCTCAAACACACGGGCAACAAGATTCAAAAACTTGAATCATTCCGCCTTGCCCCCGACGAAAAATCCTTCTGGCTCGCCACCGCGCACCCGCGCAAGACCGCGACCGAACTTGGCGAACGCCTGTCTGAATATCTCAAGCGCGTGATGCTCCACGCCGCGCCGTTGAACAATCCCAAGGACGTGGCATTCTTCCTCGCCTCGTATGCGCGCGACGCCCGTTCCCGTGTGGAAGCCGCCAAAGACTTGCCGCAACTCGCCGCCGTCCGCACGGCGTTGGAGGAAGCTCTCGGCATGAAATTCGAGGCGGAGAAAGGCGAACACTTCTTCCGCTCCACACTCGTCCAGACGCTGTTCTACGGTGTGTTTTCCGCGTGGGTGTTGTGGCATAAACAACAGAACGGTGGGGCGAGCGTCCTCGCGAGCCACGACCCGGATGATAAAACGGCTCGTCAGGAGCCTCGCCCCACCGCGCACTTTGATTGGAAATCCGCCGCGTGGACGCTTCATGTGCCGATGATCAAGGCGTTGTTCGATCAAGTCGCCACGCCCACCCAGCTTGGCCCGCTCGGACTCGTGGAAGTTCTCAACTGGACGGAGGCCGCGCTCAATCGCGTGGATCGCGCCGCCTTCTTTGAGAAATTTCTGGAGACGCACGCCGTCCAGTATTTCTACGAACCATTCCTTGAAGCGTTCGATCCCGAACTGCGCAAGCAACTCGGTGTTTGGTACACGCCACCGGAGATTGTGCAATATCAGGTGGCCCGCGTGGACGCCGCGCTGCGCGAGGAACTGGACATTCCCGACGGTCTCGCCGACCCGCGCGTGTTCGTGCTCGACCCGTGCAGCGGCACCGGCGCGTATGTTGTCGAGGTGCTGCGGAAAATTGGTGAAACACTTTCGGCGCGTGGCGAAGGCGACGCGCTCAATGCCGAAGCCATAAAGAAAGCCGCCATGGAACGCGTCTTTGGTTTTGAACTCCTGCCCGCACCGTTCGTCGTCGCGCATCTGCAAATGGGTTTGTTTCTGCAAAACCTTGGCGTGCCGTTGGACGATTCCAAAGGCGAACGCGCCGCGATTTATCTCACGAACGCGCTCACCGGCTGGGAACCGCCGTCAGAAGAAGCCAAGAAGCAACTCACCTTCGCGATTCCCGAATTCAAACAGGAAAAGGAAGCGGCGGACGGCATCAAGCAGGAGAAGAAGATCATCGTCATCCTCGGCAACCCGCCTTACAACGGCTTCGCGGGCTTGGCCGTGGAAGAAGAACGCGATTTGAGCAACGCCTACCGCACGACGAAGCGCGCGCCCGCGCCCCAGGGTCAGGGCTTGAACGATTTGTATATCCGTTTCTTCCGCATGGCCGAGCGGCGCATCGTGGAAAAGTCCGGCGAGGGCATCATCAGTTTTATCTCCAATTATTCCTGGCTGGATGGTTTGTCGTTCACGGGAATGCGCGAGAAATATCTGGAGGTTTTCGATTCCATCACGGTGGACTGCTTGAACGGCGACAAATACAAGACCGGCAAGGTCACGCCCGAAGGCGACCCCGACCCCAGCGTGTTTTCCACCGAATCCAACCGTGAAGGGATTCAAGTTGGGACGGCCATTGCAACTTTGGTGAAACGTGGCAATTCGTTGCGGAGTGCGCCCGTCCCGGGCGCAGCAACGGTGAAAAGCAAGACCGCTTCCGGCAAACAGCAAGCCGCTCGTAAATCGGACATTGCTGCGTCCGGGGACGGACGCACTCCGGCACGTGAACACGCCGTTCAGTTCCGCCATCTGTGGGGCAAGGAGAAGCGCGCGGAATTGTTGGACACGCTCAACCAACCGCCGAAGAAAATTTACACGCGACTGAAACCGCCGCTGGAAGTCGGCTTGCCGTTTCTGCCAATGAAGACGGAAGCTGGCTATTACAAATGGCCGCAGGTCACGGAGCTTTTACCAGTCGGGTTTTCCGGGGTAAAAACTTCGCGGGATCAAGACTTAGTTTCAGTTGAATTGGAACCGTTACGCCAACGAATACAACAATACTTTGATTCAAAGCTCTCGCATGACGAAGTTGCTCGAATTGTTCCGCATCTTATGGAGAACGATGCGCGCTTCAACGCAAGGACGACACGCGAGTTCCTGATAGAGCGAGGAATCAATCAAGAGGGTTTCATTCGTTATTGCTACCGTCCCTTTGATGTGCGCTGGCTTTACTGGGAGCCGGAAACGAAGCTGCTCGATGAAAAACGATCCGACTACATTCCCAACGTTTTTCCGGGAAATGCCTTCATGGTTATGGCGCAGCGAACGCGCAAGGGTTTTGAACCGCCGGTGGTCACGTCAGCGGTTTCTTCTTTTCACGTCATTGAAAGTGTCTCGCTCGCTTTTCCTGTTTGGCTGCAACCTGAATTTGATTCCACTTCGCTTTTTGACCGAGTCGTCGAAAAGAAGATTAAGCCCAACCTGACACAGGCGGCTTTGGAATATCTGGCCGACAGAAAACTCGGCAAGCAGCCAGAAGAATTGTTTTATCACCTTGTTGCTGTCATGCACACAAACGGCTACCAAGTGGAAAACGGCGGGGCATTGCAGCAAGACTGGCCGCGTGTGCCGTTGCCCAAATCACGCGAGGCGTTGCTGGCGTCCGCTGAATTGGGCCGACAAGTCGCCGCGTTACTTAATACCGAAACGCCAGTTCAAGGCGTGACGGCTGGGAAAGTTCGCCCTGAACTGGTGAAGCTTGCCGTCGTTACCCGACTGAACGAGAAGTTAAATCTTTCCCTCACCGTCGGCTGGGGTCACGCGGGGCAGAACGGCGTGACGATGCCCGGCAAAGGCAAACTGGAAACGCGCGGTTACACGGCGGAGGAATTGGCGTCATGGAGTGCGCCGGCAGAGCGCAGCGGCGACGGCGCTTTCAAAAGCGGTGTCGCGCTTCGCTTGCCACCGCAGTCCATATTGGGCCAATCCACGCACGATGTTTTTCTCAACGACACCGCCTGCTGGCGCAACGTGCCGGAACGCGTCTGGGACTACACCATCGGCGGTTATCAGGTCATCAAGAAGTGGTTGAGCTACCGCGAACATGACTTGCTCGGTCGAGCGCTCACACCGGACGAGGCACGTGAAGTCACCCATACGGCCCGCCGCATCGCCGCGCTGATTTTGCTGCAACCGGAACTGGACAAAAATTATCAGCAGGTCAAAGCCGCGACGTTTGACTGGTAAAAATCCGGCGCATTGAACGCATGGACCTAATGTGAGCGCCACGCACAGCAAAAGCCATCGTGCCGAGCACTCCAATTCCCATCACAGACGGCTCAGGCACGGCTTCGATGCTGACCGTCCAGCTTTGAATCGTTGAGATAGCCAGGCTGATTTTTATGATTGAGCAGAGGCACGAATCAGGCAGGATTTTCCTCGCGCCGCTGGCCAGTTCGGTGTTAAAACGATTACATGAAAAAGTGGATAATCCGCATTGCCATCGTTGTTGTCGTTCTCGTCATCGTTACTGTTGTTGTCATTGGTCTCACGTTGGACGGCGCGATCAAGAAGGGCGTTGAAACAGTCGGACCACAGATCGCCAAGGTGGACGTGAAACTGGACGGCGTGAGCCTTTCCATCCTGTCCGGTTCGGGCACGGTCAAGGGACTCGTGATCGGCAATCCGCAGGGTTACAAGACGCCGTCCGCCATCAGTGTTGGCAAGACGAGCGTGGCAGTGCAACCCGGCTCGGTGTTGTCTGATAAAATCGTGGTGAAATCCATCCGCATCGAGCAGCCGCAGATCACGTTCGAGATTGGACCGGGCGGAAACAACTTGAAACAGATTCAGGAAAACGTCGCCTCTGCGACTGCGAGTGCCGACAGCGCGCCGAAGGAAAAGGATTCCAAGCCCGGGAAGAAACTTCAGGTGGATGACATCGTCATCACCGGCGGCAAGATCACAGTGGGTGTCGCCGCGCTTGGCGGAAAAGTCAGCACTGTGCCGTTGCCGGAACTGCATTTCACAAATCTCGGCAGCGGACCGGAAGGCATTACGCCTGCCGAACTCACCAAGAAAATCCTCGGTGAAATCACTACTGAAAGTGTCAAGGCCGCCGCCGCCGCCGTGGCGGACCTCGGCAAGGAAGCCGTCGGCACCGCAGGCAAGGCTGCGACCGAGACTCTCGACAAAGCAACGAAGGGAGCCACCAAGGGCATTGGTGACTTGTTCAAGAAGAAGCCGTAAGCGGAGGGTGACGCGCTCATTTGTCATTTGATGAGCAAAGACAAAAACCATGTTTCGTTCTGGTTTTGGATGTTCGCGCTGTTTGTCGCGGCCCTGCCCTGCATCGGCTTCATCATGGTCATCGTCTGGGCCATTGTGGGTGACAACGCGTCACGAAAGAATTATTTCCGGGCTGTCCTCGTATGGCATTTGATCATCTTCGCACTGATCGCCGCGCTCTGGGTCACCATCATGGCTCTTGGTTTATCACCGGAAATCCAAAAGCAGATTCAGAAGTGGCAGCAAAAGGCGTGATGAAACCGGAGTGCGGAGAGCTTTGTCCGCGAGTTCACAGCTTTGATTGATGGCTGTTGGCGATCCAACGTTCCATGAACATCTCATCCAAGATTGGCAAACACACTTCCGCCTGTTAAACAAACTGCATGTCGCATTCAAAAACGTATCTCGAACAAGCCGCACAAATCGCCAACTCCATTGACCATCAACTGATGGAGCGCATGGTGGATGAACTTGTTTCACTCCGCACGCGGGATGGACGGCTTTTCCTCCTTGGCGTCGGCGGCAGTGCCGGCAATTGCAGCCATGCCGTGAATGATTTTCGCAAACTCGCCGGCATCGAGGCCTACAGCCCGTGCGATAACGTCAGCGAACTCACCGCCCGCACCAACGACGAAGGCTGGGCCACGGTGTTCGAAGCGTGGTTGAAGGTGAGTCGTGCCAATTCCAAGGACGCCATCTTCGTGATGTCTGTTGGCGGCGGCAACGCGGAGAAAAATGTCAGCCCAAATCTCGTCAAGGCGCTGGACGAAGCCAAAAAGCGCGGGATGAAAATATTCGGCATCGTCGGACGCGACGGTGGCCACACGAAGAAAGTTGGCGACTTCGTAGTTGTTGTGCCGACGGTGGACGCGAATGCAGTCACTCCACATTCCGAGTCATTTCAGGCCGTGGTCTGGCACGGGTTGGTATCGCATCCCAAGCTCATGCAACAGGCGAACAAGTGGGAAGGCCTGGAAAAGAAGTGAGCCTGAGCCGCGCTGTTTTCTTGGATCGGGACGGGGTGTTGAGCCGCTCGCTGCTTCGCGACGGCAAACCTGTTGCTCCCACGACCGTGGCGGAGTTTGAGCTGCTGCCGGGCGTGGTGGATGCGGTAAAACAGTTGCACGCTGCGGGATTCGTTCTTGTTGTCGTCACGAATCAACCGGACGTGCGAACAGGCGTTACGAGACTGGAAGCGGTCGAAGAAATGCACCGATGTCTTCGCGACTGGCTGCCGGTGGATGACATCAAGGTGTGCCTTCACGTGGACGCTGACGGTTGTGATTGCCGCAAGCCAAAGCCGGGCATGTTGCTCGCGGCAGCACGCGAACGCAGGATTGATTTGAAAAATTCGTGGATGGTCGGCGATCGCTGGCGCGATGTGGAAACCGGCAAGGCCGCAGGCTGCAAAACCATTTTGGTTGAGTGCGACTACGCGGAACGCAGGGCCGAGTCTCCTGACTTCACGGTGAAATCTCTGCCCGAGGCGGTAGAAATCATTTTGAAAAATCAGCCGAGCGTGTAGCCTGCACCGCGCAACATGAAATTGCCGGCACAACTGAAGGTAAAGATTTTCGCGGACGGTGCGGATTTGAAAGGCATCGCCACGCTCGCTGCCAATCCGCTCATCAAGGGCTTCACCACCAACCCAACCTTGATGCGCAAGGCGGGCATCACTGATTACCGCGCGTTTGCTTTGGATGTACTCAAGATTATCGGCAACCGCCCCGTGTCGTTCGAGGTTTTCTCCGATGATTTTGCCGAAATGGAAAACCAAGCGCGCGTCATCGCAGCGTGGGGCAAGAATGTTTACGTCAAGATTCCAGTCACGAACACGAAGGGCGAGTTCCCGTCTAAACTCATACGCCGTCTGGCAAAGGCTGGCGTCCAGTTGAACGTCACTGCGCTCACGACGAACGAACAAGTCAAAGCCGTACTGGATTGTCTCTCACCCGAAACTGCGAGTTGCATCTCGGTTTTCGCAGGTCGTGTAGCCGATACGGGGCGCGATCCGCTGCCGCTGATGGCCGAGGCGGTGAAAATCATGTCGTCAAATTCCAAGGCCGAGCTGATCTGGGCCAGTCCGCGCGAGTTGCTGAACATATTCCACGCAGAACAGATCGGTTGCCACATCATCACTGTCACACACGACATTCTCGGCAAGCTGGCGCTCGTCGGAAAAGATTTGGGGGAATACTCGCTCGACACGGTGAAGATGTTTCACAACGACGCCACGGCTGCGGGGTTCAAA
This sequence comes from Verrucomicrobiota bacterium, assembly GCA_013140495.1. Taxonomy (GTDB): domain Bacteria; phylum Verrucomicrobiota; class Verrucomicrobiia; order Limisphaerales; family JADLHS01; genus JADLHS01. The sequence goes on along the minus strand of JABFSR010000205.1, from coordinate 24,845 downwards.
ATTGAGACGGCATGAAGCAGCGGGTCGTCTGCTTTTTCCTCTGTCAACGCGCCAAACATGGCGGACAACTTGCTTGAATTTGCGGTGTTATTGAATCGTATGAAAACAGGTCTGAAAATACTGGCGGTGATTCTGGTGGTGATCGGGCTGTTTCTTGGCATCAAGGCCATGAAGTCCAGACAGCCCCAGCCGAACGAACCCACTGCGGAGATTCAAACGCAGGTGACTGAAAACCCTGCACCCAGCACGCAGCACCCTCTTACCAGCACGACCAAGCCTGCTTCTGGTACACCTACCCAATCGGATGCGACGCCTTCAACAACACCTGCTGTGACCGACACAAACATCATCGCCGATTGGGAGCAAAAGATTGATGACGCGCTTGCTTCGGGCAAAGACGAAGCGGAGACGGCGAAGACAATTCTCGGGATGTTCCCGAAGATGCCGCCCGAGGGACAGATTTCCGCAGCGCAGCACATCGTCAATCTTCTCGCCGATGAGGACTTTGGTTCTTTCGCGGGCAATTTGACCAACAGTGCTGTCTCCACCGAGGTCCACGATATTATTTTTGCCGATCTGCTCAACCGGCCCAACAAGATCAAACTTCCGATGCTCCTCGAGGTCGCCCGCAACAGCCGTCCTGAGCAGGCGACCGAGGCGAAGGATTTTCTCGAAGTATTCGTTGGCGAGGATTTCGGCACGGATTGGAATCTGTGGCAGACCAAGGTGCAGGAATGGTTGAAGGAAAATCCCGACGAGCCGACTCCGGAATCAAACGGAGCGCCCGTCAGTAAATGAAATCGTTTTCACTTTACGCCGGCTGCCCTATCCTGCCCCCGCAGTTTTGAAATAACGAAAGCAAAATCATGTCAGAAAAAGTTCCCTACCTCGATCTTCCAGCCCAACTCCGTCCACTCCGCAAGGAAATTGACGCCGCCATCGCCCGCAACATTGACGCCTGTTCGTTCTGCCTCGGGCCGGACGTGGCGCAGTTTGAAAAGGATTTCGCGACGTATTGCGGTGCGGAACACGCGCTGGGTTTTAACAGCGGCACATCCGCATTGCATGTCGCCTTGATGCTGCTCAATGTCGGTCATGGTGACGAAGTCATCACCACGCCGCACACGTTCGTGGCGACGAGTTGGGCGATTTCCTACGTTGGCGCAAAACCCGTGTACGTGGACATTGACGACGCCACGTTCAATCTCGATCCGAAGTTCATCGAGAAGGCCATCACGCCCCGCACCAAGGCCATCATGCCTGTGCATCTTTACGGTCATCCGTTCGATGTGGATGCAATTCTTGCCATAGCGAAGAAGCACAACCTTCCACTAGTCGAAGACGCGTGTCAGGCGCACGGAGCAAAATACAAGGGCAAGACCGTTGGTGCATTCGGCGATGCAGCGGGCTTTAGTTTTTATCCCGGCAAGAACCTCGGTGCTGCCGGTGAAGGTGGCGCGCTCGTGACAAACAACGCCGCACACGCCAAGCGCGCTCGCTCATTGCGCGAACACGGATCAACCGTGCGCTACTACCACGACGAAATCGGTTTCAACTATCGCATGGAAGGAATCCAAGGCGCAGTGCTCGGCGTGAAACTCAAGCATCTGAACACCTGGACTCGCGAACGCCAGCGTGTTGCTCATCGTTATGCTGAATTGCTTGCGGACACGCCGCTGCAACTACCCACACAGGCCGCATGGGCTGAGAGCGTCTGGCATCTCTATGTGGTGCGACATCCCAAGCGCGACGCACTCAAGAAGCATCTCGAAGACAACGGCGTTGGTTGCGCACTGCACTATCCGCTGCCGTTGCATCTTCAAAAGTGTTACGCGTTCCTTGGACACAAGGAAGGGTCGTTCCCGATTTCAGAAAAGGCCGCGCGCGAGTGTCTCAGTCTGCCGATTTATCCGGAACTGACCGACAAACAAATCCAGCGCGTTGTCGAAGTCGTCAAAGATTTCTTCAAGAAATAACGGTGGCGGTGGAATCGAGCAAATGCGCAGGTCAGATTTCGGTCTGATCTTTTTGAGGCTGGCTGCGAGCTATCATTCTGTCCATCCATTCGTCAGCCTCTCTTAACTCAAAAACCCAAAGACCCAAAGTCGGCAAGAAAGCCGCATCTTTGCATCTTGGCCACTTTGGGTTGAAACAGGAATGCTGGTTGTGACGCGGAGACGCCGGCTCGCCGAGGGATTTGCGTGGTGAATCAAGTCAGCGGCAAAATCTTCCGGAAGAAGGTAAGCAGCCTATCTCGCTGTTAGGCGGCTTAGGGGGTCTGAAAATCTCATGCAGGTCCTCCGTGAACGAGGATACAGTAGATGGTGGCGTCAGCCGCCATGTGCGCGACGATAGGCAAAGCAAGCCCACCAGTCCAGAGTCGTAACACACCCACCGCAAAGCCAAACAGAGCAGCCAGGCACGCACCCACTATGCCGGATGGGTAACCGCGCAGATGGCCCAGGCCAAACAACAACGCTGTCGCAATCAAAGTGACCCAGGTTCCCCACTGTGACTCCAACGCATCGAAAAGCACGCCGCGAAAGACCAACTCCTCCAGCGTCGCGTTGACGATGGTGAAAATCACTCCGGCTATGATGACGCCGCCGAGCGCGTCAAACGGGATCGCGGCGCGGTAGCCGCGAACCTCGGGCCGGACCATGGTGTGAAATAGAACGAGCGCCAAAACCGTCAGAGCCATGACCCCAATTGTCACAATGACGGAAGCTGAGGAAAGCTTGCCTGCACGTAACCAACCCATCGAACGACGCAAGCACGGAACGCAAACGATGAGCAGAAAGTAGGCGATGAATGGCGCGAGCCAAACCCATGGCCAACGGCGCAACATAGGGAACGCCAGCGCGCACGCCATGAGCAAAATGAACGTCACTCCATGTGCAAGTCGCCAATCAGATTGTGGGGTAGACTTTGTCATGGGTGCGTGCGCAGGTTCAAGCTCAACCAGGCCGGGTCAGTGGACGTGAACCGCTTAGCTGTCAAACCGCTCCCCGACGTTTGCTGAAGCGAATGGTCAGGCTGCCCGCTCACTCAAACACCTCTCTCCGCATCAGTCCGGAGCGATCAAGCTCTCGCGGATAGAAATAGAGGCGTATCGGCTTGGTGGCAACCTCACGACGAATGGCGCGAGCAACGACACAAATCTCGTCCTGCTCCTTCGGTGAATAGTCCCCGTAAACAAACACCTCGGAATACCCGCGATGTGGCTCCTGATAAACGGCCGGACGTTTGTCGTGACTGCTAATGACACGAAAAGTGTATCTGCTCTCCATCGCCTTGACGATGCCTGAACTCTCGGACGCGTCCAATCCCGTCGGGATGTCACAGCCAAGTAGCAGTAGACTCAATATCGTGAAAGCGGTAAGACGAATAGCGCGGCCTAAACCCAAGAGTTCAACGACCCCGGCCCGCAGGACACGTGGATGGCAACCGGAGCGAGATGGCCAGCTTCGCGTATGATTAGGTGGCAGGATCTTCATAACTCAAGTCTGCCTCGGATGCTTCCGACGAAACATGGAAAAGACTGCTGCTATCAAAATCCAGCAAGAGGTAATCACGCAAAGAAGGAATCCACCATACCCGAACAAGGCAAATCCGATGCACAGAAAATCGAAGCCGCTAAAAATTGGTCCTTTGGGTCCATGAGGCGGAGTAAATGGGCGGTCAAATACGTGGACACCAATATATCCCACCAACATCATTCCCAGCGAAAAATATAATGTCAGCCATCGCGGACTTTTGAGTTTGGAAATGATCATACGATCGAGGTCGCCTAATCAGTAAATTAGATGCAAACGATGCAGTCTGTTTCGATCCGAATGCAGCCTATCTGGTTTCATTGAGGACACACTATTCCGGTCGCAAAAAATGTCCAGAATGCTTTTGATTCGGGAAAACGACCGGAAGTTCATCCAGCAAAAGCTACAAGCGCTGTTACCACAATTCTTCTACAGCAGCCTTACAATGCCTACCTAGCCCGCAACCTTATTGGCTCTGCTTGATCCGTCTGAAAGTATTGGCGGAAGCAACCGCGGCCAGTTCAATCTTGGCTTCGCGCTCAAGCACCCGGGCAAGGTAGCGCAGGTTGGAATCGCCCGGGTCCCGCTTGAGGCCGGCGTTGACCTCGCGCAAAGCTTCTTCAAATCTTCCCGCCTCAAGTGCCGCGTTGATGGCGGTCAGTGGGGTCGCAATGGAGGGTGCTGAGGCTTTTTGTGCTAGAACACCGGCTGGAAACGCGCTGTCCGCAAGTTCCTTGGAAGTGGCGCTTTTCAAATGTGCCAGCAACTCCTCGTTCACCGGTGCGTAGGTGCTGAAAACAGAATGAACATCGTTTGATGAAAGGCTGGCGAGGATTGCCCGCTTCTCTGAAGGTGCGAGAGCCAGTTGTCGCGTGCGTTCGTCGAACCTTTCGAGAAGCCGCGCCCTTGCTCCGATATAAAACGCCTCGGGTGCGGTGTACTCCAGTATTGGATAAAGGTCGCTCTGTACCTGTCCCGGCCCACCGATCGCGAAACCTGTCCGTTGGGATGCCAGTTGGCGGGCCATCAGCGCTTCCGGCGAATGAATGCCTACGGAGGCGAGATCTGCACGCACGCCTTCAATGGCAAAAGCATGTTGGAATGCTTCCGGACCGCTTGGCCACGGCTGCATCGCACCCAGCAGCACGATGTCTCCGCCGCAGGTGTCCCACACTTCCACGTATGGATAGACGGAGCTGAAGGTTCGCATGACAAGAGCCACGATGCTGTCGCTCATCTCATAGATGTGAAACCACTGTGCCACCACGCCGCCCGGCTTGAGACGACTCGCAGCCAGTTCGTAGTACTCCTTGCTGAACACGCTCCCGACTCCGGCTGTCCATGGGTTCGATGGCTCGGTGATGATGACATCGTAAAGTTTGGGGCTTAGTTTGAGCACGGTTCGCGCATCCTCGCGCCGTACATGTGCGCGGGGTTCGTCGAGCACGTTGCGATTCCATTGCGCAAACAGCCGTCCCGCACGGAGCACTGGAGCGCAATTTTCGGCAATGACAATGTTCTCGACGGGGTAAGGAAGCAATGAACCTGCTGAAATGCCCGAGCCGAATCCAAGAATGAACACGTCCTTGGCTGCTGCACCGCGCGCCATCATGGGCAGGTGCGCCAGGAGCATCTGCGTACTGAGATCGCCTTGCGTGGACGCATCCGGCTTGCCGTTGATGCGCAGACCTGTGATCGCGGGCAAAACCTTGCCGTCGCCACGTTCCACAGAGACTGTGGCATCGGGTGCGTCCTCGTAGAGCAGGATGGACACGTGATTCTTGCGCACCGCAAGAGTCAGGGGATTGAACTCAGTTTCGTGCGCGCGAAATACTCCGGAACTCATCACGTGCCGCCAGCCTTCGCCACCGAACACGAACAATGTTCCTGCCAGCGCACAGCATATCGTCGCACCGATCATCCCGTTTTTGATACGGTGTCGCCACGCAGTCACCAAGGCAACAGTTGCGAGCACCAGTGCCAGTACGCCAAATGCGTTTCTCAATCCTGCCAGCGGCATGATGAAGAACCCTGTTGCCAGCGAACCGCCCACTGCGCCAAGCGTATTCCAGGTCAGCAGCGAGCCCACTTTTGCGCCGAGCGGCGCGCCTTCCCGCGAGACTCCGCGAATCATCAGAGGCAGCACTGCGCCGATAAGCGCCGCAGGTACACCAAGCACGACAAGCGAGATGCCCGTTGCAAGAAACTGATTGAACACGTAGCCCGTGTGAGTCCGGCCAAGGCCGGTTCGCACGATCCGGTAAAAATCAACCCAGCGCTCAATGTTGAACACGAGCAGCGTCACCCACACGGCTGCTGCACAAAGCAGGACAACGATCAATCCTTCGCTTGCGCGACTGCGTCTGCGAGACGACGCAATCCACGCACTGCCAAGCCCGATGCCCAGGATGAACGAAATCAGCACCAGCGCGAACGATTGAAGCGACGATCCAAAAATCAGCGCCAGCGACCGCGAAGCCAGAATCTCCAACCCCATCGAAACAAATCCTGTCGCCGCCACGATCGCTCCGGCCCAGCGCAATGTGCCGGGCGAGGCTGGATCGGAAGAGTCTGTGTCTGTCGCCTGTGAAACAACCGACTCTTCCACCTTGCAACTGTCACTCAGCAAAATGGCGGTGGCGCCAACCATCACATTCAGAATTGCGGTGGCTTGTAGTGCCAGAACCATTCCGAGATTTTGAACCAGCCAGAAGCCGGCAATCGCCGAGCCTGCGACCGCACCGAGACTGTTCACGGAATAAAACCGCGCCGATGAGCGTCCGGCATCACTGGATGATTTCTGCAGCCATGCGGCAAGCAAAGGCAGCGTGCCGCCCATGAGAATTGTCGGTCCAAGCAGGAGCGCTGCGGCGAGAGAGCCCTTGAGTGCAACAAGGAGCACCTCGCGTTCGGCAATGCCGGTGCCGATGCTGATGAAGAGTTTGTCCGCGAGCTGGTTCAGTGTTGGGAAAAAAAAGGCGTAGAGCGCGATGGCAATTTCAATGTAGCCATACACACCGATCGGTTTTTTGAGGCGATCCACCCAGCGACCGAATAATTTGTTTCCCAGTGCCAACCCCCCCATGAAAGCCGCGAGCACCACGGTCTGCGCGTAGATCGTGCTGCCGAACATTTGCGACAGGAACTTTGACCAGACCACCTCGTACACAAGCGCGGTTGCGCCCGAGCAAAAGAAGAGGAACAAGACAATCCACCCACGGTTACGGTTCAGCATGACCGCTTTTCAGCATGTCGCAGACCATTCGGCTTGGTGATGATCCGGGGAAGGGTTGTTCACGACTTGATCCGCAGATTCAAGTCTAGGTCGCGAATCTGGACGCTGTTGATCTAGTGTGGGACAGATGCGAACCAATAAAATTACCGAATCGTTATGTTGCGAAGCTCATCGAACCAAAAGGGTTTCTTCTTTCCAAATGATACAACAAAAGTGTGTTGGTTTCCTTCAGCCACGATCAGTGGATTGGAGATCTCATTGAATGGGATGAACGTCCAAAACGTTTTGAATTCCGCTTCTGTTGGCAGGCGAAAAGTCAGGGTTCCATTTTTACAAAGCAAATCTGCAAGTGCCGCCCGAAAATTGACGACTTCAGCTTCGCTTTGCAAGAGGGCTGCCGGAAGCTCAAGAATCCTTCCGTTCTTCATAGGTACTTTGCACGTGGTCTTTGCTGTTGGTGGAACCAAGAAATGTGTTGAGTCTTTGACAAGTCTCCACAGACCCGGACCACAAAAGCAGGGTAAAGAAACAATCTGTTGCAAATGGTTTGTGTCGGAAGAAAAATGTTGCTGAAGGGTCAATCTTGCCGCTTCGAACTCCACGTCTGAAACCGAATAGCGCGCTCGTGAAGGCAACGGAAAATCGAGCCGGGCGACTTTTTGGGTGCTTGTTCCGCACCCAACCGTCACAACTGTTCCCAAAATTGCCATCAACGCTACTATTCTTGTTTGCATTGGTAACGCTCGCTTCTATTCACAATTACAACAAATGTCCCAGCTTTTGTTTCTTCGTCTTCAGGTAGCGCGCGTTGTGGGGATTCGGCTTCACTCGAATCGGCAATTGTTCCACGATCTTCAATCCGTAGCCCTTGAGCCCGACGATTTTTTTCGGGTTATTCGTCAGGAGGCGGATGGTTTTCAAACCGAGGTCGGTGAGAATCTGGGCGCCGAGGCCGTACTCACGCAGGTCCATGCCGTAACCGAGCTTTTGATTCGCCTCCACCGTGTCGAGTCCCTGCTCCTGCAACTTGTAGGCTTTGATTTTTGGCGCGAGTCCGATGCCGCGGCCTTCCTGTCGCATATAGACTATTACTCCGCAGCCAGCTTCTGCCACCTGCCGCATGGCCTGGTGCAACTGCGGGCCACAATCGCAACGTCGTGATCCAAAAACATCGCCGGTCAGACATTCGCTGTGAACGCGGACGAGAACGTTCTTCTTCCGGTCAACATCGCCGAATACCAGCGCAAGATGGTTCTGTCCATCCGTCTTGGAACGGTAAAGATGAAGATTAAAATCGCCAAATTCAGTCGGCATCTTTACCACCTCGATGCGTTCAACGAGTTTCTCCCGCGTTCGCCGGTACTCGATGAGATCGGCAATAGTGCAAAGTTTCAACCGATGTTTGCGGGCGAACTTCAGCAGTTGAGGCAATCGCGCCATCGTGCCGTCGTCATTCATGATTTCGCAAATCACACCGATGGGGCGGGCGTTGGCGAGTCGCACCAGATCAACTGCGGCCTCCGTGTGGCCGGCGCGTTGCAACACGCCGCCGGGTTTGGCGCGCAACGGAAACATGTGACCGGGTTGAACGAGATCGTCCGGCACGGCGGTGGGTGACGCCATGATGGCGATGGTTTTCGCCCGATCCGCTGCGCTGATGCCGCTGCTGATACCATGCGCGGCGTCCACACTTACCTGGAAATCCGTTTTGAATACCTCACGGTTGTCCTGAACCATCCGGCCGATGCCGAGTTGTTCCAAACGCTCGCTCGTAGTCGGCACGCAGATAAGCCCGCGACCGTTCTTGGCCATGAAATTGATGGCCTGTGGGGTGACGTGTTGCGCTGCCATGATGAGGTCGCCCTCGTTTTCGCGGTCGGCATCGTCCACGACGATGACCATTTTGCCCCGGCGAATATCTGCAATGACGGACTCGATGGAATTAAACGGTTTCATCCGGCGCAAGGTTAGCGAGGTCTGCGATGAATTCCAGTTTCAATGTGCTCGCGTGGGATGGCTGAAACTGCCGCGCGGTTTTCGTTGGAGTTCACGCCTTAGCGTGTCAGGGCGGGGATTGGCGGATGGGAACAAGCCAAAGCTTGAACTCCAACTCCCAGTCCAATCGAATTGCGCGGCACGTTCAGGCTAGGTATGACTACTTGTTCTTCAAGGCACGCATCTCGGCGACGGCGTTCATGTAACCAAAATTGTTGTCGTCCTTTGTGTCCAGGCATTTTTGGAAAAACTCCAGGCCTCCGTTTGTATCGCCAGCAAGCTTGCGCTTCATTCCAGCATAGTAAAGGGATTCACACACCTGGCCTTGGATCGCGCTCGGGCGTTTGACAATCGTGGTTGCCTGACCAAGAAAATTGCTTTCCGACAGGCTGCCTGAAAGAAAACGCGCGATGCTTGCTTCCCACTCATTGGTTTTGGCTCCTTGCAGGGATTGCAAATAAGTTTCCAATTCCCGGTTGGCCTCGGCCTCTTCACCCCTCTGGGCTCGAATCAGCCAGATGTAGAACCTCGCGTCAGTAACGTTTTCAAGGACATCCATGTCCAATGCTTTGCGAAGGTTTTCCAGTGAAGGAATTCTTTGGTTGATCAGATACTGGAACGAGCCAAGCATGGCATGAACCTCTGGTGATTGCGCACCGCCTAGTTCAACTGCGTGCGTGAAATCAGTGAGCGCTCCGTTTTCGTCTCCGCCGCGTTTGGTTCTTAACCAACCGCGTGCTGCATAGGCAGTCACATTTTTGGGGTTAAGTTGCAGGGCTTTTCTTAGATCGGCGTCAGCAATCTCAAACTCGTCCATACAAAGTCTGGCGGCGCCGCGCGCAGAATATGCTTCGGCATCGTTTGGATTCAATTCAATGGCTTTGTCCAGATCAGGGAGTGCAGATTTGTATTCCTTGAGCACGATCTTCATGCGACCGCGAACTACGTATGCCATGACATCCGTGCCATCCAATTCAATGGACTTGGATGCATCGGCATGAGCCAGTTCATATTCTTTTTGCATCCACTCCGCCAGCGCGCGGTTTCGGTAGAACTCTGCCTCCCGTGGTGACAATTCAATTGCCTTGTTAAAATCGGCCAACGCCTCGTCTGGTTTTCGCAAATTTGCCCGTACCACGCCCCGGCCGTTGTACGAATTTACATCATTGGTCTCCATGTTGATGGCTCTGGTGAAGTCGGCTTCTGCGTTCTTGAATTCCTTCAATGCGGAATTACACCAGCCTCTCAAATAAAATGCAGGCTGGTTGCTGCCGTCTAATTCAATTGTCCTTTTGACATCACCCAACGCACCGGCAAAATCCTGAAGTTGAATTTTAGAAGTTGCACGATAAAGATATGCCAGAGCATTTGTAGGATTCAGTTTTATGGCTTCGGAAAACGCAAGGATCGCGTTGGATTGAGCGCCCATCTGCGACTTGGTTTGCCCGGCATCGTAGTACCATTCCGCCCGCTTCTGCGATGGCACCCAATAAGGAATTGAGCCACCTGATGCCGGATATATCGCCTTCAACACGAAATCTGCAGAGTCCTTTGAAGATACTGAAGAAGAATTCTTGTATATTTCCACCAGAGCCGGGATGGAGTTGGTTGCCAGATCATCCAGACAGCAAAGGCCCTGTGCTGCCATGAAATGTTGTTGCTCAGCACGGGGAATCCGGAAATTAAAATAATCCTGCCTTTCAATCAGATTCACCAATTTCATTTTCAAGGCTGAATCTTTGGCCCGTAGCATTCGCAAAAGCATGGGAATTCCGTTCGTGCCAATGTGTCGTATGGCCTTCCTGCATTCGATTGCCTTTGGATCTTTTGAATCGGGACTTGCGGGGCCGGTCTCCTCATAACGCTGCAACCAATAGCTCAATGGCTCACCGTTATAGGAGGGTTCTTTTGGCGGCAATAGCACCCAGAGCAATCCAGCAATGGCAACGACGAACAACAATGCCACTACGATGGAGGTCTTCTTCCAGCCACTGTGAGACTTCTGAACTTCGTTCGAGTGTTCCTCGTTCATGCAATTCATTCCCATCACCCATGTTCACACATCCATGTTTGTTCCGGTTCTGACAAATATCCGCGCCAAAGGTGCTTAGTCCAGAGAGAAGTAAGGCGGGATTGACAAGGGAAGGGACGCAACTTCACTCCACCACCAAGTCCGTATGGGTTGGTGAGGGCAACCGCGTAGCCAGCCAGTTTGGGGTCTAGAAACGCCGGCATCTTGCCGGCGTGTTTCAAATCAGAGTGGAGGAGAGTCCTTGGCCTTCCTTAGCCGAATCCATGCGGTCAGATTAACCACGAAACACACCAAACACACGAAAATGGGGACGAAACAATTGCCAGGTCCAGACGATTTCCGTTCACCGAACGATGGGGAGCAATTCCACAGCGCCCAACCACATCTTTTGCCGAAGAACGTTTTGTGTTTATTTCGTGTGGTTCGTGTATTTCGTGGTTCAAAGGAATTGTTCCGGCTTAGCGTGTCAGGGCGGGGATTGGCTGATGGGAACAAGCTAAAGCTTGAACTCCAACTCCCAGTCCAATCGAATTGCGCGGCACGTTCAGTCATAACCGTGCTGGCGCGCAACATTGACTTTAAGCGTTGATTTGGGAATCTGTGCGTGCTTTTCGTTCATGAATCTTTCACTGATGAGTCTGGAAATCGCCGTAGCGGCTCTCGGCCTAGTCGTTTTGCTGGCGGACTTGTGGCTGCCTGCGGAACGTCGCCGGGCGCTTGGGTATGCGGCAGCGGCGGCATTGGTGGTGTTGCTGCTGAACAGCTTCACGAGCCATTGCAGTTGCTCTTTGATTGGGAGAACTCCTGACGGAATGTTCATTCAGGATGCGCTGGCGGTTTTCTTCAAACGCTTTTTCCTGCTGGCGGGCGCGTTGGTGCTTGTGCTGGCGGTGGAATTTTCAGATCGAATCGCGACTGGTGTCTCAGAATATTTCTCGCTGATCGTATTCGCGCTTGTGGGAATGTTGTTCGCGGCGTCGTCCAACAACTTCGCCATGCTTTTTGTTTCCATCGAACTGATCACAATCACGTTTTACGTGCTGACCAGCTTTCAGCGTGGAAAAGTTGTCTCGCTTGAAGCGGGAGTGAAGTATCTGATCCTTGGCGCGCTTTCGTCTGCATTCATGGTGTTCGGCATCGCGCTGGTTTGGGGAACGAGCGGCAAGTTCAACTTTGACGAACTGGCAATGGTCTCGGCGCAATTCTCTGGCAACAAACTTTTCCTGATGGGCGTGCTGATGGTGCTCGTGGGTTTGGGTTTCAAGATCGCAGCGTTTCCATTTCAAATCTGGGCGCCGGATGTTTATCAGGGCGCGCCCACACCAACGACGGCGTTTCTAGCCGTGGGATCCAAGGCGGCAGGATTTGTTTTGCTGCTGCGATTTCTTTTCACAGCCATTCCAGATGTGACGGCCCGATGGGAGAAACTTTTGATTGTGATTTCTGCCGTGACGATCCTCTACGGCAATCTGTGCGCCCTGCCACAGCGCAATTTGAAACGGATGCTCGGTTACTCCAGCATCGCGCACGCAGGCTACCTGCTGCTTGGTGTGGCGGCTATGGCTGGCAGCATTCACAACTCGACCCAGGGCGGTTCGGCTTTGCTTTATTATCTCGGCGGCTATTTGTTCACGACCACCGCGGCATTCACCGTCATCGCAATTGTCATGCGCCAACTGGAATCGGAAGACGTTGGTGGTCTTGCGGGACTAAACCAGCGATCACCCTTTCTTGCCGCCACCATGACGCTCGCCATGGCTTCGCTTGCAGGTATTCCACCGCTCGCGGGTTTCTTTGGAAAATTTCTGCTGCTAAAGGCAGTCATTGAACAGGCCGCCAGTAATCCTGCCTATTACTATCTCACCGGCATTGCGTTGATCGGCGTGGTCATCTCGCTCTATTACTACTTCGGCGTGGTGCGCGCAATGTATTGGGGCGGTGCCGCAACCAGTCGCGAGCCAATCATATTCTCGCTTCCGATGCGCTTGGCGATTGTGTGCTGTGTTGCTGGCATGTTCTGGCTTGGAATTGCACCGAGCTCGATGCTGAAACTCGCCGAAACTGCGGCGGTAGTTTTGAAGTAATTTCCCTTAGCACTTCATGGCGCTGACTTTTCCGGCTCAATGCGCCAGTGCCGCCACTGAAGCTTTTGCGCGAGATCGTCAAGGAGCGAGTAGGCAACCGGCGTAACGATCAGTGTCAGCAACAAACACAACGCCTGTCCGCCAATCACCACCACGGCTACGGCACGGCGTTCCTCCGCGCCCGGGCCGGTGCCGAGCGCCAGCGGCAACATGCCCGCGATGAGCGTGAGCGTGGTCATCAAGATGGGGCGCAGGCGCTCGCGGTTGCCTTGCAGGATGGCGGCCAGTCGCTCCACGCCTTGTTCGCGCAACTTGTTCATGTGATCAATCTGGAGGATGGCGTTTTTCTTCACGACCCCGAACAGCACCAGCAAGCCGAGCGCGGAGTACAAATTGATGGTTTGGTTTGCAATCAGCAGCGACAGAAAAGCGAAGGGTACGGACAATGGCAGCGAGAGCAGAATCGTGAACGGGTGGATCAAGCTTTCAAATTGCGACGCGAGGATGATGTACATGAGGATCACGGAGAGCAGGAACGCCCAGAGGAATTCGGTGAACGTCCGTTCCAGTTCACGCGCGCGACCGGACACGCGCGTTGAGTAGCCAGTTGGCAGTCCCATTTTGTCCACCTCGGCGCGGAGCGCGGCAATGCGATCGGCCTGCGCGTAACCCGGCGCGACGGCGGCGCGCAGACTCACTTGACGCTGGCGGTCGAGCCGGTCTATGCGCGACGCCGTTTTTGTGGGAACAAGGTTTACCACATTGTCGAGCCGGGCGAGGCCGCCGTCTTTTCGCGGCACAAACAGGCGCGCAATGGTTTCCGCGTCGTTGCGGTCGCCTTCTTTGAGCCGGACCTGCACATCGTAATCTTCGTTCATGGTTTCGTCGCGGAAGCGCGTGACGCGATCATCGCCGCCGACCATGAGGCGCAACGCGGTGGCGATGTCCTCCGTGTCCACTCCAAGATTGGCCGCGCGGTCACGGTCTATCTCGACGCGCAGTTCCGGTTTGTCGAGTTTGAGTGTGATATCCGCGTCTTGCAGGCCCAGTTCGGGCGCTTTCTTGCGCAATTGCTCGGCGTATTTGTAAAGCACGTCGAGGTCCGGACCGAGCAATGCAAAATCAATGTCGAAGTTCGGGCCACCGCCGACGAACGTCTGTGGGTTGCGCACCTGCACACGCACGTCGGGAATTTTCCGGAGGCGCTGGCGGATTTCCTGTTGGATGTCGCGCTGGCTGTAGTTGCCCTGAAACGCGCGCCAAGGCGGCCATTGGAACAAGCGTTTCCAGCCAAACGTGCGTTCCTCGTGCGGCGCGAGACCGATGTAAAAGTTGGCGCTGTTAAGTCCGCCAAAAAAGCCGCTGCCCACCGAGGCCAGCACCGTGCGGACACCGGGAACTTGTTTCAATTCGTTTTCCACCCGGAGCGCGACCTCGTTGATCGCGCCCAGTCCCGTGCCTTCCGCGGTGACGATGCGGACATCGAACTCACCTTCGTCCACGTTGCTGGGGAGATACTCCTGCCGGACGAGTTGATACAGCGGCACCGCGGACGCCATGACGAGCAACGCCAGACCCGCCACCAGCCAGCGATGTCGCATGGCCGCACCGAGCAGGCGAGTGTAGAACGCGTCAATTCGCGCATAGAAGCCGGAGCGCGATCTGGCAACGGCTTTGGTTGAATGATCGTCTTCACGTTTCACCCTCAACAACCGCGCGCTCATCATCGGTGTGAGCGTGAACGACACGATCAGACTCACCAGGACTGCCACAGCGGACGTAAGGCCGAATTGATAAAGAAATCGCCCCGAGATGCTCGACATGAACGAGACGGGCACAAAGATCACCACGAGACTCAATGTAGTGGCCATGACGGCCAGGCCGATTTCCGCCGTCGCTGCCTTGGCCGCTTCAAAGGGGCGCATTTTTTTCTCCTCGATGAAGCGGAAAATGTTTTCCAACACAACGATTGCGTCGTCAATCACGATGCCGACCATCAACACCAGCGCGAGCATTGTCACGCTGTTGAGCGTGAAGCCCAGCGCCTTCATCATGCCGAATGACGCGATGACCGACGCCGGAATGGCCACGGCGGCAATGACGGTCGCGCGCCAGTTGCGCATGAACAGGAGCACGACCAGACACGCGAGGATGCTGCCGAGCACGAGATGCGTCTTGATTTCGTGCAACGCCTGATAAATGTACTTCGACTGGTCGCGGATGATTTCCATCTTGAGATCGCCCGGGAGTTGCGACTTCAGAGATTCCAGCCTTTGTTTGACGCTTTCGATCACGGCCACGGTATTCGCCCCGGACTGGCGGATGACTTCCAGCGTCACGTTCAACTGACCGTTGAGCCGCGACACCGAGCGTTCCTCCTTGGTGCCGTCCTCCGCCCAGCCGATGTCGCGCACGCGAATCGGCGAACCGCTTCGGGTGGCCACGACGAGTTCGTTGAACGCCTTCGCGTCGTTGAGCCGGCCCATCGTGCGTAACGTTTGTTCACGTTGTGCGGTGGTGACATTGCCGCCGGGCGTGTTGGCGTTTTGCCGCTCAACCGCATCGCGCACGGCGGTGACGGGAATCTGGTAGGCCGCGAGGCGATCAGCATCCACCCAGACGTTAATGGCGCGTTGGAGTCCGCCGATGATGTTGACTTCGCCCACCCCGGGCGAACGCTCGATCTGCGTCTTGATGATTTTGTCGGCGATCTCGGAGAGTTCGCGGCGCGAGCGCTGCCCCGACACAGTGATGGACAGGATCGGCTGCTGATCATCACCGGACTTGGAAACTGTCGGCGGGTCCATGTCGCGCGGCAATTCGCGCACCACGGTTCCCAGGCGGTCGCGCACGTCCTGCGCAGCGACGTCAATGTCCCGATTCAAATTGAATGTCGCGACAACGAAACTGTTGCCCGAGCCGTTGACCGAACGCAATTCGTCAATGCCTTCAATCGTGTTGATGACTTCTTCGATGGGCTGCGCGACCTGCGATTCCATTTCGGCGGGCGAAGCACCGGCAAGACGCGCGTTGATGCGCACCACCGGTATGTCCACGGAGGGAAAGCGATCCACACCCAGATGCATGTAGCCGGCGGCACCGATAACGACGAGCGACAAAACGATCATCATCGCGAAGACCGGTCGGCGGATGCAGATTTCAGCTAGCTTTTGCATCAGGACTTGTCGTCAGCGGACAACGTTGGTCTGTGCTGCGGCTTGGCTGGAAGATTGACTGAAAACAGTCACGGGCTGGCCGGTGCGGATGCCGGCGGGATCAAGGACAACCTTTTCTCCCGCGCTCAACCCGGAAAGGATTTCCACCCAGCCTCCCGCGCGCCTCCCGGTTGAAACCGTTTTCTCCGCCGCCTTGCCGTCGTTGACGACCACCACTTTTTCGAGCCCGGCGAAAGTTATGAGAGCATTGCCAGGCACGCTCACGGTTTCGTCGCGCTCGTTCACTATGATCACGGCGCGGACAAACAAACCCGCCCTCAGACTGCCCTGATTCGGAATATCAGCCTCAACCTGCAACATGCGGTTTACGTCACGAATTGCCGGTGCAACGCGGACGATCTGGCCGCGATAGGTATTCGTGTCGCCTTCGACCGAGACACGCACGTTCTGGCCGACGCGCACGGCGATTGACTCGCGTTCCGGAACTTCAAGGCGCAAACGCAGCGGATCGGTCTGCACGAGCCGGACAATCGGCGTGCCTACGGCAAGATAATCTCCTCCCGCCGCCAGGCGCGCGGCTATGGTACCGTCGAACGGCGCACGCACGCGAGAGCGCTCCAGGTTGAGCCGTGCAATGGCGTCGTTCGCCTCGGCAGCTTTCACCTCGGAGTGAGTGCGCGAGGCGTCAGCGACAGCGCTGTCGAGATCGCTGGTGGAAGCGATCTTCTCCTTCTGCAAATCCTGGACGCGCTTGAGATTCTTTTCGGCATTGGCAGCGCTTGCCTTGGACCGGGCAAGATTCGCTGCGGACGCGTTTGCCAGCGCTTCGTAGGAAGCGGTGTCAATCAACGCAATTTCCTGGCCCGCCTTCACGCGGTCGCCGATGTCCACGTAATTCTTCTCCAATTGCCCCGCTACCTGGGCGGCGATCGTGGCTTCCTCCCGTGCGGCCAGCGTGCCGACGACGTGTACCGCTCGTTCCATCGGTCGCAATTCCGCGCTCACAATGTGGACCGAACGCGCCGCTTCAGCTTTCCCTGTTTTGGGTATGTCCGATTTGCCGCAGGAAGTCAGAAGCATTACACAAATCAGTCCCGCTCCGGCCACGATGGTGGATTTGATTCTCATTGTTTCCGATTCCAAATGTTTCGTTTGACGCGCTTCAAAGGTTGGATAATCAGATTTTTATGAATGCGGAACCAGGTGGCCTTTAGCTGAGGCAAGCACGAATCCCGGATGCCTTGCTCAGACTTCATACACCAAGCTTGCCAGCCGACTCCATTAAAAACAACGAAGCGCCGAAAGTTTTTCGTGTCTTTCTTGCCTTTCGTAGTTAAACAATTCGGACCATGAGTCAACTTACGAACCAGATCGCTGTTGTCACCGGTGCGGGCCGCGGCATCGGACGCGCCATTGCATTGAAATTTGCCGCTGAAGGTGCGGACGTCGTCGTTGTTTCACGCACCTCCGGGAATTCGGAGAAAGTCGCCGCCGAAGTCCGCGCACTGGGCCGCAAAGCCTGGGCGCACGCGGTGGATGTCGCAGACGCCACCTCCGTCACCACTGCTGCCGAAAAAATCCTTGCCGATTGTGGGCGCGTGGATGTGCTCGTCAACAACGCCGGTGTCACCCGGGACAACCTGCTCATGCGCATGAGTGAAGCCGAGTGGGACACCGTATTGGACACAAACTTGAAGGGCGCGTTTCTGGTTACCAAGGCATTCAGCCGCACCATGCTCAAACAACGTTCCGGGCGCATCATCAACATCGCGTCCGTTGTCGGCATCATTGGCAATGCGGGCCAGGCCAACTACTCTGCAAGCAAGGCGGGCCTGATTGGATTTACGAAATCGTGCGCGCGCGAACTTGCTTCGCGCGGCATCACGGTGAACGCCATCGCCCCTGGTTTCATCGAAACGGACATGACTTCCGAATTAAAGCCCGAACAGCGCGAGGCATTGCTGAAGCAGATTCCCCTCGCGTCGTTCGGTCAGGCGGAAGACATCGCTGCCACAGCGCTTCATCTGGCGTCCGCATCGGGCCGCTACATTACGGGGCAGGTGCTTGCTGTGGATGGCGGAATGGTCATGTAACGTGCCGGCTACGCCGCACGCCTCGAACTCTTTGACAGTTGCAAAGACGCGTCCACCGGGCACAATCTTGGATCGTATTCTCTGAATAACGAATGTTTACTCCAGTGCGTGCGTCCAAGCTCGGCGCATGAGAAAAATCCAGTCGCCATTGAAATGAAAACTGCCTCGACTCATCGGCTCACCTTGGTCGCCATCGTGGCGACACTGCTTCCACTTGCCGCTATCGCCGCACCCGTCACCGGCTGGCTCAGTTGGCGCGGGCCGGATCAGGTCGGCATGTCGCGCGAAACCGGCCTGCCCGACAAAGTTGATCCCAAGAATCCACTCTGGAGCGCCGACTTCCCTGGTCAATCCACCCCCGTCATCGCCAACGGCAAGCTCTACATCATGGGCTATCTCGGCGAAGGCGCGGATTTGCAGGAAGGTGTGGCGTGCTTCGATGCCGAAACCGGCAAGAAACTCTGGCAACAACTTTACAACGACTTCCTCAGCGACACGGTTTATCTCCGCTACGCCACGGCAACACCAGCGATTGATCCCGAAACCGGTGACGTGTTCGTCCAAGGCACGCAAGGAATTCTCGCCGCCTTCACTGCCGACGGAAAACTTCTCTGGAAACATTCGTTGATGGAGAAATTTGGTCGCCTCACGTTCCCGAACGCGCGCACGGCGTCGCCGGTGATTGATGGCGACCTTGTCATCACGCGCGGCATCACCGCCAACTGGGGCGCGCAAGGTCCGGCGGCGGATCGCTTCTACGCCTTCGACAAAAAGACTGGCGAACTCGTCTGGGCTTCATCGCCAGGAGATCGGCCGAAGGACAATTCCTTCTCGCACCCGCAACTCTCCTGGCGCAACGGCAAACGCGTCTTCTACGCCGCACTCGGTGATGGCAGTGTAGCATGTGTCAATGCCCGCACCGGCGATCCCATCTGGCGCGTGCCGCTGTTCCGCGCGGGCATCAATGCCACCACCATCGTCCACAATAACGACAAGCTCATCGCCATCTTCGGTGTGCCGTATGAGCCGGGCCAGTTGATCGCAATGAAGCTTCCTGACGCCGAACCCACGAATGCTGCCGCCGGCCCGCTCGTCCTGGCACGGGAGAAACTCCAGCTCTGGGCGGCGGAAGTTTCCACCTCAACCAGTTCCCCCATTCTCGTGGGCGATATGATCTACGTCGTCGCGGAAAAAGGCGATCTCTGTGCCGTGGACGCCAACACCGGCGTCATCAAATGGAAACTCAAACTCGGCATCGAGCAACGCAACTCGTGTCCGTTCTATGCCGACGGCAAACTTTACGTCCCGATGCTCGACGATCCCGCCGGCAAAGGCACAGGCGAAGGCGCGGAAGCGGGATCAAAGGGCGCGCTCTACATCATCAAGCCCGGCGACCAGCCGGAAATCCTCCAGCACGTCGAACTCGATGGCCGCTGCTTCGGCACGCCCGTCGCCTACAACGGCAAGCTTTACATGCAGACGACAAAGCATCTGTATTGTTGGGGCAGGAAGGGAAACAATCCTGCGCTCCCAATACAACGGATTGAGGAAATTCAAATGATTGCGGATGGCCCTGCTGTTTTTCAGATCATACCGTCTGAAGTAACACTTCGACCCGGCCAAACGGCAACATTCCGCGCCCGCACACAGACTTCTTCCGGTAATATCTTTGAAGAAATAAAGGACATGAAGCTCTTGCGATGGACGAATTATGTTCCGCCTACAGCGCGTGTGAAATCGCTAATGAATGGAAAGTTCAATGCCGATGGCCAACTTGTTGCCGACGCAGCGACCAAACCCTCTGCGGGCGCGTTTGAGGCCACTTATGAAACCTTGGGTCACAAAGTGAAAGGCTACATCCGTGGTCGCGTGTTGCCTTACTTGCCGCTTAGTCAGGATTTTGAAGCCATCTCGCTTACTGAGACGAATCTCGCCGAAGGCGCGACGTTCGCTTATCCGCCGTTGCCGTGGATTGGCGCGCGGTTCAAGTTCGAGGTGCGCGAGAAGGACGGCACGAAATGTCTGACCAAGACGATTGACAATAAATTCTTCCAACGCGCCACGGTCTTCCTCGGCGCGCCGGACGCAAAGAATTACACCATCGAAGCCGACGTGATGAGCGACGGCAATCGCCGCAAGATGTCCGAAGTCGGCGTCATCAACCAACGCTACGCCATCGTGCTCAAGGGCAACGACCAGAAGCTCGAAGTTAGTTCCAACTTCGAGCGCTTGCGTGAAGCGGTGGATTTCAAGTGGTCGCCGAACACGTGGTATCACCTCAAGTCCCGCGTGGACATCACCGCTGACGGCACTGGCGTCGTCCGCGCCAAAGCCTGGAAACGCGGCGAAGTTGAACCTGAAGCCTGGACCATCGAAGTGAAACACCGCACGGCGCACCAGGAAGGTTCGCCGGGGCTGTTTGGTTTCGCCCCACAGGATCAGCGCGTTTACATTGATAACATCAAAGTAACGGCGAATTGACCAAACTAACCGGCCATGCCTGAACTCTCGCGTTTCTTTGGAATCCGAATTACGATGAACATCGGCGATCATCCACCACCGCACTTCCATGCAGAGTATGGCAGTGACGAGGCGATGGTTCGCATTGACGATGGCGCAATTGAACGCGACTACCTGCCGGGACGCGCGGCCCGGATGGTGAAAGAGTGGGCGGAGTTGCATCGCGCAGAACTGGAAGACAATTGGGCGAGGTCGCACTCCGAGCGACCGCTGTTGCGCATCGCGCCGCTGTGATGATTATGAAATACTTGAACCGACTCAAAAGTTACGCGCTCGCAGGCGGCTACCGCGTCCGCGTGACGTTCCGTGATGATTACGCCGGCGAAGTGGATTTGTGGCCGTTGTTCGCCAATCCGCGTGGGCCGCTGACAGAGCCATTCCGCGACCAGACATTTTTCCAAAAGGCGTTTCTCGACGAAGGAACACTGGCCTGGCCCAACGGCTACGACATTTGTTCGGACGTGTTGCGTTACTATTGCGAGCAAGGCCGCGTCACGTCGAACGAGGAAATGAACGCCTATTTCGCCGAGGAAAGCCATGCTGCCTCTTTGCACGACAAGCCAAAACAATGAAAATCACAAACTTAACAAACTTGGCCCCGCTGAAACCGAAATCTTCAAACACCGAACATCGCCATTGGAGCTTGGCCCTTGGTGCTTCTCTGGTGCTTGGAGCTTGGAGCTTGGAGCTTTCCGCCGCTGCGGCGGACTGGCCGCAATGGGGCGGGCACAACAACCGCAACATGTATTCGCCCCAGCGCGGTCTGCCCGATGCATTCGGAAAAATCGAGTTCAAGCCCGGCAGCGAAGAGATCAGCACCAACGGCGTGAAGAACCTCAAATGGATCGCCAAGCTCGGTTCACAGAGTTACGGCAATGTCACCGTCAGCGGTGGCAAGGTTTTCATCGGCACCAATAATGAACCGCCGCGTGACAAAAAGCACGATGGCGACCGCAGCATTCTCTTGTGTTTCGACGAAAAGACCGGCGCTTTTCTCTGGCAGCTCGTCGTGCCCAAGCTCGCTTCCGGCAAGGTTAACGATTGGGAAAGCCTCGGCCTGCTCTCCTCACCAACCGTCGAAGGGGATCGCGTTTATCTCGTCACCAGCCGATGTGAGGTCATTTGCCTGGACGTCAACGGCATGGCCAACGGCAACGACGGCCCGTTCAAGGACGAAGCAAACTACTGCGTGAAAGACGTGCTGCTGGATCGCGGCAAGCCGACCGAGCGCAAAGCTCCTCCCATCGAACCCGGGGCGCAGGATGCCGACATCATCTGGGTCTATGACATGATGGACGAGATGGGCGTGTTCCCGCATAATGCGTCCAACTGCTCGGTGCTGATCGAGGACGACATCATTTACACCTGCACCTCCAACGGTCAGGACTGGACGCACTCGAACATCCCGTCGCCCAACGCGCCAAGCTTCATCGCGCTCGACAAAAAGACCGGCAAGTTTCTCGCTGAGGACGACGCGAAGATTGGCCCGCATATTCTGCACGGGCAATGGGGTTCACCCACGCTCGCCGTCGTGAACGGCAAAAAGCAGATCGTGTTCGGCGGCGGAGACGGCTGGTGCTACGCGTTCGATGCGAAACCGGAGAATCCCGGCGAGAACGGCAAACTGAAAACCGCATGGAAATTCGACGCCAACCCGCCCGAATACAAGAAGGACAAGGACGGCAAGCCGATCAAATACCCCGCTGCAGAAGGCGTGAGTGAAATCAACGCCACTCCAGTGTTCTGGAAGAACCGCATCTACGTCGCCACCGGTCAGGACCCTGAACACGGTGAAGGCGTGGGAATCCTCACCTGCATTGACGCCACCAAGACCGGTGACGTCACTGCGACCGCCAAGATTTGGGAGTATCGCGGCATCCACCGCAGTATTTCGACCGTGTCGCTCGAGCCTGAGAGCGGCCTGATCTTTGTGGGCGACTTCTCGGGCTTCGTGCATTGCCTCGATGCCGAGACGGGCAAGGTTTACTGGACGCACGACATGAAGGCGCACATGTGGGGCTCCACTTTCGCGGCTGATGGCAAACTTTATGTTGGCGATGAGGACGGCGACTTCGTGGTGCTCGCCGCGTCCAAGGAAAAGAAAATCATCAGTGAAACCAACATGGGTGCTGCGATCTACGGCACACCCGTCGTTGCGAATGGAACAATCTACCTGCAATCCAACACGCACCTGTTCGCCTTCTCCGACCCGACCAAGGCTGGCGCAACGAAGGATGAGCCGCAAAAGATCGAGATCAAGTTGGGGAAATAGGGCACAGAAGAATTCGCCGGGCAAATAATATTCAACCATAAACCAAATGAACAACATCACCTTGAAAGCGCTGTCACTATTAGCGCTCGTGTTCCTTGTGAACGGATGTTCGACCCTTTCGCGGTCACCTGCGGTTTCGGATCTAAAATCCATCGAGGCGAAGTACATCGCCCAGTCCTACGACGCGTGCCTCGCTGAAGTGGAGGCATTCCTCAAGAACTACAGCATGAAGACGCCAGGCTGGGCGATTCTGGCCCTCAAAAAAGCGGTCTGCTACGAAGAGATGGGGGACATGGCTGGTGCCGATGCGCTTTATCGGCAGATTGTCGAGTTCGTGCCCAACACACAATTCGCGGATTTTGCAAAGCTCAGACTCGAACGGAAGGCGGGCGATCAGCGCGAACACTTCCTTCTCGATCTCTCAGGCGAACCGTTTCAACGCGGGAGTAAGCTATGGTCGCGCACCGGCATGTCCTGCACATTTGTCCCCAAGGGACAATCCATGAAGAAGTCTGATAAATTCATTCTCATTCGAGCCGAAGACCGTTGGCCAGAGATCGAATCGCCGGAGGCTGTTCTCGCTCGATTCAGGGCTGATGCCGGTCTGGCGGGCGCGACCATGGAAACGAGGGAAGTGGAACGATCAGAGAACGATGGAATTTGGAGCGTAAATCTCTCGGCAGCTAAAAAAACGCCAGCCCGATGTGGAGTGATCAGGGTAACCGCGACCACGACGCGAGTGCACATGATTATTTACTACAAGAATGAACGGACGATTTCCCCGGAAGAAATCGAATACTGGCGCCACAAATTTAAGAACGCGACTCTCATCACAACGAAGTAGGGGTTGCTTCCCTGTTCACCCTTCAACAGTCACCTTTTCACGTTCACGGAGCCGACGAAGCAATCCGGCATCAAGGACGAGCCGCAAAAGGTCCGGTTTCCTCGCGGAGATATTGCGTGAGTGTGTGGGCTGCTCCCACGGCATCGTACGGCGACCAGACCGGATTCTCGCCAGATAGCAAAGCCGCGCCTTCCTCCTGGGCCAGTTCAGCGGTGAGGAATTGGACGGCCCGGAATTTTTCCGCGCGCGGAAGCTCGTGCAGGACGGGGAGGAGTTCGGCGAGTTTCATGGTGTGTTCAGATTAACTTCAACTGACGAATAGGCAACTATTGGTATTGGCAATATCGGCAGATCACCCATAACCTCATGTCCACTCCGACAAGCCAACAAAAGCGATAAATGACCACGCATAACAAATCCGGATCCGGCTCACTTGGCGTGGGCGAAATGCTCGGCTGGATACGGAGCATCGTCGGGTTTGGAACCCGGCGGCCTGGGTATCCCCAAAGCCTGCGGGTTGAGCAATGGCTGGAGTCACAGTTTCGAGAGTTCGGCCTCAAAGAAGTCCGCTGCGAACCCGTGCCGGTAAATTATTGGGAGCCGCGGCTCACGTCGCTGAAATTTCCTTCCGCCAACTTCGAGTCGCCATGCTTCCCCGTTCCCTATACCGGTTGGACAAACGCTCCGGGCATTGAGGCGAAGGCCGTGTTTGTTGGCGAAGGGAGCGCCGACGAGTTCCAGCGCGTGGACGTGCGAGGGCACATCGCAGTGGCGGAAATGCGGTTCGCCGATCTGCCGGGCGCGGCACTCAAGCGGGGGGCAAAGTTCATTCAGGACGCGAATCAATCCATCCCGGACGGGCCGCTGCATGTGGCCAACTGGCTGATCCGCAATTTTCCTGCTTACTATGAAGCGCAACGTCGCGGCGCCGTCGGTTTCATTGGTCTGCTGGTGGATTCGCCAACGGACGGATGCGACTTCTATGTGCCCTACGACGGTTTTCTGAAGGGGATGCCGGCAGTCTGGGTGGGACGGGAGAATGCGGCACAGGTCCGATT
>JABFSR010000148.1 GCA_013140495.1 Verrucomicrobiota bacterium | reverse complement strand
CCCGTCGCACTGAAAAGCGCGAACTCCGTGGCGAGGAGTTACGGTTGCTTTACGTGGCGACAACGCGCGCTCGGGATCATCTGATTCTCGTCGGCACGGCAAACTCCGAGGCCGCCGATGTGTTCTGGCCGGTTGCGATGGATCTCCGCATTGGCACGAGCGAGGTGTTGAGTGCCAGAAGTCATCTGGGCTGGCTGCTTCGCTGGATGCCTTCCGTTACGTCATCGGAAAACTGGAAGGATGATCGCACGGGTGAAAATGATCTGCTCCGCTGGAAGATTTACGACGAGAACGATGTGGTCTTTACAAATCCAGACGCGGGTGATTCTCCTACAGCAAATAGCACGGCTGAACCAAGGCCTGGGGCGGACGAGATCGAGAGTTTGAAATCGCGCCTCAATTGGAGTTATTCGTTTCAAGAGGCCACGGAGCGCGCAGCCAAAACCAGTGTGTCGGTTCTGCGTCGGCAGGCGGATGAGGAGGCGGAGCAAATGTTCCAAGTTCCAAGTTCCAAGTTCCAAGTCGAGCGGGCAAGGGGCACGCGCGGACTTTCGGCGGCGGAGGTGGGAACTGCGCATCACACATTTCTTGAGCACTTCAACATGGCGAGCGGGGTGGAGGAATCTGGTTTGCAGGCGGAAGCGGAGCGGCTGAAGTCGTTGGGTGTATTGACGATTGAACAGTCAGATGCGCTTGATTTTGAGGCGCTCGCGCGATTTTGGAATTCGGAAGTGGGACGTTTGATTCGTCGGCATGCCACATCCGTGAAGCGTGAATTGGAGTTCACGGCGAGATTTGGGACGGGCGAACTTGATCAGCTTATTCGGCCTGAAGAGGAGATTGAGGCCGCGAAACTGGCTGGCAGTGATTTTGTGGTGGTGCAGGGTGTGGCGGATCTGGTTGTAATTTTAGACGAGGAAATCTGGCTGCTGGATTTCAAGACCGATCAGATTTCTGGCGATGGTGTTCATGAGAAGGTTGGGAGGTATTCGGTTCAGTTGCGGCTTTATGCGTTGGCGCTGTCCCGGATTCATCGGCGACCGGTTAAGAAGTGCTGGCTGCATTTCCTCTCGGTCGGAAGGACGGAGGCTGTGGACGTAAGTTGAAATCCCATTACCTTCGGACCAAACTTGTGAGAAAGTAGATGGACTGCAATCGCGCGAGAACCAAAGACCCGATCGAGTGGCTGGAGACGTGCCCGGACTTTTCGTGGCCGCTGGCGAATCAATTGCGCGAGTGGTTTCTCAACTGGGAGCCGGACCTCGCAGAAACGATCAAGTGGAACAACCTTTGTTTTTCGGGACGCAAACTCATCGTCGGCATCAGCGCCTGCAAGCATCATCTGGCCATTTTCTTTTTTCGCGGTACGGAACTGCCCGACCCGGTGCGGCTGTTCACGCCCGGCGGTGAGAAGAATACAAACATCCGTAGCATCAAGGTCACATCACTGGACGGTGTGAATCAAAAAGCTTTACGGGAATTGCTCCACACGGCTGTGGAATTGGATGCCGACCCGACGATTCCGCCTGTGCCAAAGATGAAGCGCAAGCCGTGGCCTGTGCCCCAGTTCTTCAAAATGGCGCTGGCGATGAAACGAAACCGGGCGGCGGCTAAAAACTTTCGCGCAATGTCGCCGACATGTCAGCGCGAATACCTGGTCTGGCTGTCCACGGCGAAACTTCCTGAAACACGGGCGCGACGGTTGAAGGAAACGCTGGCGGCTCTCAGCGGTGGACGGAAGTGGGCGCAGCGGAAAGGTTGAATTGCGGCAGACTAGTTGGCAGGGCAACAGTAATCCCGGGG
Organism: Verrucomicrobiota bacterium; assembly: GCA_013140495.1. Lineage (GTDB taxonomy): Bacteria > Verrucomicrobiota > Verrucomicrobiia > Limisphaerales > JADLHS01 > JADLHS01. The sequence goes on along the minus strand of JABFSR010000148.1, from coordinate 14,321 downwards.
CTTACTGATCTTCCTTGATGCTGAGGATTGTTGCACTGGTAGTCTTGGGATTCATGACCATTGCCCTGAACTTCCATTCCGCGCCAGGTTCGAGTGATTGCAGGTAATCCGTGGCCGTGCCCAGTTTCCAGTTTTGCGCATCGCGGAGTTCGAGTTCGATTTTCACCCCGAATTTTTTCTTCGCCGAAATATTTTTCACGGTTCCGATTGCGTAAAGCAGCGAACCGCTTGCAGCTTTCTGGACTGTGACTGTGGAGGCTTGGAATCCCATCTGCGCCAGCGGGTCAGATGGCTCGGACGATGTTGCTGGAGCAGCCTTGGCGGGCTGGACTGATTCAGGGCGGTTTGCCTTCAATCTTTGGGCACGTTTCAGGGCGAGCATGGCCCCAACGAGCCCCGCAACAAGAATGACGACCGCGATAAGGGTGTAAATAATCTGGCGTTTGGAAATGCCGGAAGTGTCCGGGGGGATGGCGATCTGAAGTTCTGTTGGCTTCCCGCAGTGCGGGCAGTCCACCGTCTGGCCGATGCCTTCCACCGGAAAGTCGAACGGCCCGCCGCATTGCTGGCAGTTACCCTTGATATTCTTGGTTTGATTCATTTTGCTGGCACGGGCCGTGCGAATTATTTGAAACCTGACGCTCGGCACCGCCGTCTTGTGTGCCATAGTTTTGAATTTATGAACGCCAACGACAAGCACAACGATGGACACGCTCCAACTTTGGAAGACCATTTCGTCACCCGCCGTCACTTCCTTAGACAGACCGGTCTGGGTTTCGGCGCGTTGAGTTTCGCCGCGATGTTTGGCGAGAATCTTTTTTCCACCGCATCAGCCGCTGAAAACGCCACCATCCTCCCGCGTTCACCACATTTTCCTGCCAAAGCCAAACACGTCGTCCACATCTTCGCGCAGGGCGCACCGTCGCACGTGGACACGTTCGATCCAAAACCAATGCTAGACAAGTATGACGGCAAAACGCTGCCCGGTATGGACGGGGTGGCGATGGCGTCGCCATTCAAGTTCGAGAAAAAGGGCAAATCCGGCATCGAGGTGAGTGAAGTGTTTCCGAAGCTCGGCGAGATGGTGGATGACCTGTGCGTCGTGCGTTCATGTTACACGGACATTCCGGCGCATGAGGTGGCGACGGTTTTCATGAACACAGGCTCGACGCGGCTTGTGCGTCCGAGTCTTGGTTCATGGGTGCTTTATGGGCTGGGCACTGAGAACCAAAACATGCCAGGTTACGTTTCGCTCCGACCGGGCGGGCCGCCGCCGGGTGGAAGTTCCAACTGGCAATCCGCATTTCTCCCCGGAGTCTTCCAAGGTGTGAGCATCAACACCAAAGTCACATCGGTGGATGCGCTCATCGAAAATATCCGCAACAAATACACAACGCTTGATGAACAGCGCCGGCAACTCGATCTGGTCCACAAGCTCAACGAAATTCACTCGCAAAATCTCCAGAAGGACGCGGCGCTTGAAGCGCGGTTGGAATCCTACGAGATGGCCTTCAAGATGCAGACCGAGGCGACAGATGCATTCGACATCACAAAGGAGACGGCGGCTGTGCGCGATGCCTATGGCCGCACCGGCCAGGGGAATCAACTGCTTGTGGCGCGGCGGCTCATCGAGCGCGGCGTGCGCTTCGTGCAGGTGTGGGCTGGTGGTTGGGATCATCACCAGGACATCGAGGATCGTCTGCCTGAGCGTGCAAAGGAAATTGATCAGCCGCTCGCCGCGTTCATTGCGGATTTGAAGCAGCGAAATCTTTTCGACAGCACCCTTGTGATCTGGGGTGGTGAGTTTGGCCGCAAGCCGGTGAAAGACCGCAATGGCAACGACAATCCTGGGCGCGATCACAACGCGAAGGCGTTCACCACCATTTTGGCTGGTGCGGGTGTCAAGCGTGGCGTGGTTCACGGTTCGACCGATGAATTCGGGAACGCAGCAGTGGCGGACAAAGTTCACGTCCACGATTTGCACGCGACGATTCTTGCATTGCTCGGGTTCGATCACACCAAGTTGACGTATCGCTACAACGGGCGGGATTTCCGGCTGACGGATGTCGCCGGCAACGTCATCAAACCCATTCTCGCATGAAGAAGACAGTCACAATGAAGTTCGACACAATCAAATCGGTGCGTTGCGTTCTGCTGTCATGGCTCGGCTCCTTGGTCATCATTTTTCATTCGACCGTCCACGCCGCCGAAGCGACGCCGGCCCAGTTGCAATTCTTCGAGAGTAAAATCCGGCCCATTCTGAGCGGCGCTTGTTACAAATGCCACAGCCAGTCGTCGGAGAAGCTCAAAGGAGGATTGCTGCTCGACACAAAGGAAGGTGCTCTTAAGGGCGGCGAAACCGGCGCGGCCATCGTGCCGGGTGACACGGAGAAAAGTTTGCTGATCAAAGCCGTTCGCTACACGGACGCGGAGTTGCAGATGCCGCCCAAGGGAAAGAAACTTTCCGATCAACAGATCGCCGATCTCGAAACGTGGGTGAAAATGGGTGCGCCTGATCCGCGCGTGACAACGACGGCTCAAAAGAACTGGATTGATCCGAACAAGAAGCATTGGGCGTGGCAACCACTGACCAAGCCATCGCCGCCGAACGTAAAAGACGCCGCATGGTGCAAGACGCCCGTGGATAATTTCATTCTCGCGAAGTTGGAGGAGAAAAATCTCAAACCCAGTTTACCAGCCGACAAGCGCACGCTCATCCGTCGCGCGACGTTTGACCTGACCGGTCTGCCTCCCGCCACCGAGGACGTGGAGGCGTTTGTGAAGGATGAATCATCGGATGCATTTGCAAAGGTCGTGGATCGTCTGCTGGCTTCTCCGCAATACGGCGAACGCTGGGGAAGGCACTGGCTTGACGTGGCGCGATACAGCGATACGAAAGGGCAGGTGAAACGTCAGCGCGAGGATCCAAATTATCCGTGGGCATGGACGTATCGCGATTACGTGATCCAAAGCTTTAACGAGGACAAACCCTACAACCAGTTCATCGTAGAGCAGATCGCGGCTGACAAGCTCCCGTCCACGCAACGCAACCCGACAAACCTTGTCGCGCTTGGTTTTCTGACCGTGGGCGACCGTTTTATGGGAATGCCGAACGACATCATCAATGATCGCATTGATGTTGTGACGAAGGGATTCCTGGGCGTGACAGTAACGTGTGCGCGCTGTCACGATCACAAGTTCGATCCCATTCCGACAAAGGATTACTATTCGTTGCACGGTGTGTTCGCGAGCACCACCGAGCCGCCGATTGAGACGATCATTCAAAAGAATCTGACCGGCCCGGACTATTTCGATTACTTCAAGAAGAGGGATGAGCTGGACAAGGAAAAGGAACGACTTAACGCGGAGTTCGCTCAATTTAGGAAGACGCGCCAGCGTGATCAGCAGAAATTCCGGGAGATTCAACGCGAGATCCGCCAGAACGCAGGCGCCTCTGCGCGGCTTGAGATGACGCATCCGGGCGCGCCCATCCGCGCCATGCGCGTGCAGGACTCGACGCGTCCGCATGATTCTCGTGTCTTCATTCGAGGAGAGGCTGGCAATCAGGGTGAAGTGGCTCCGCGCCGCTTTCTCTCCGTTGTCACCGGAACAAATCGGGTCGCATTGACGAACGGCAGCGGGCGGATGCAGCTTGCGCAGGCGATCATTGATCCCAAGAACCCGCTCACGCCGCGTACGATGATCAACCGCATCTGGCAGCATCATTTCGGCGTGGGTTTTGTTCCGACTCCGGACGACATCGGCACCATGAGCGAACCGCCGAGCCATCCCGAGTTGGTTGATTATCTGGCGTCGCAGTTCGTTGAGAACGGTTGGAGCATCAAAAAGATTCATCGCTTGATCATGCTGTCGAGTGTCTATCAGGAAAGCAGCGCAACCAATCCTCGTTATGCCGAGATTGATCCGGAGAATCGGTTGCTTTGGCGTGCGAACATCCGACGGCTTGAGTTTGAATCCATCCGCGATTCGCTCCTCGCCATTGGCGGAACATTGAGCGACACGATGTACGGTCGCCCCGTCAACTTCGAGTCGAATCCGAACTCCACACGGCGCACCATTTATGGCCTGGTGGATCGTTCCGACCTTCCGGATGCGCTCGTCAATTTTGACTTTGCAAATCCCGACATGCCGAATGGGAAGCGCCACGACACAACAGTGCCGCAGCAGGCATTGTTCTTCATGAACAGTCCGCTGGTAATTGAACAAGCCAAACGCATCGTTGCTGAGAAGGGATTCAAATCACTCACGGATGAAAAGGCAAAGGTCAGATTCCTCTACGACCGCATCTACCAGCGGTTGCCAAAGGACGAAGAGTTGCAACTCGGTCTCGATTTCGTTCTGCAAGCTCCACCAGCACAGAAAGTCGAGGTTGCCGACGCCGGCCCGCGTGCCGGCGGCAACGGACGCCCCGGCCAGATTGCGAAGCAACGTTTCCAGCAAAGAAATTCCACCCGCTCCAACACGCGCGATCCACTCATGCCATGGGAGGAATACGCTCATGCTCTGCTTCAGGCCAATGAAGTGAGCATTGTGAATTGAGGCGGTGACAAATCCTCCAGCAGATTGCCACTTTCAATTGCGCCCGGGTCTGTCTCCTGCCTTGACCGCGAGTGCTGCTTGCTTTCTCCTTTCCGGCGATGAGCAATCCCGATGACATCGCCACCCTGATGTGTGGCCCGCTTGGTTGCGGCAAGGCGCAACTCGCGCGAGCCGCTGGCCGTGAGATCATCCTGAAAATCTCGGTTCGATCGAAGGCGGCTCCATTACCCGCGGTCTCGATGTGCGCGTTGCTTTTGCTGCTCCTGATAATTGGTGGAACCAGCGGCTGCTCCATCAAGCGTCTTGCCGTGAACAAACTCGGCGATGCGCTTGCCGGTGGCGGAACAACGTTCGCTTCCGACGACGATCCTGAACTGGTAAAGGCCGCGGTGCCGTTCAGTTTGAAATTGATGGAAAGCTTGTTGAGCGAAAGTCCGAAGCACAAGGGGTTGCTTTTCGCCACATCCAGCGGCTTCACTCAATACGGTTACGCTTTTGTTCAGCAGGAAGCCGAGGAGTTGGAGGCGGACAATCTCACGCGATCCCGTGAGCTGCAGGCCCGGGCCCGACGGCTGTATGTCCGTGCCCGCGACTACGGCTTGCGCGGGCTGGAGGCGCGCCATCCCGGCTTCCGTCTCCGGCTCAACGATAATCCAAAAGCTGCGGTCGAAAAAATGCGCAAGGGCGATGTGCCATTCCTTTATTGGACGGCGGTGTCGTGGGCGGCGGCCATTTCCGTTTCCAAAGACAACCCGGAATTCGTCGCCGACCTGCCAAAGGTGGAAGCGATGATTGATCGCGCGCTGGCCCTGGATGAATCATGGGATCACGGTGCGATCCACGGTTTCCTGATTACGTTTGAGATGGGCCGCGCCACTGGTGAAGGCGACCGCATCGAACGTGCGCGCCGCCATTTCAACCGGGCCGTGGAGTTGTCGGGAGGAAAGCTGGCCGGACCGTACCTCAGTTTGGCGGAATCCGTCTGCATCGAGCAGGAGGATCGCGCGCAGTTTGAGAAGTTGCTGCAAACGGCGCTGGCCATCAATCCGGACGAACAGACCTCCACACGGCTCGTCAATCTGGTCATGCAACGCCGTGCCCGCTGGCTGCTGTCGCGCGTGGACAAACTTTTTCTCCCTCCGCTGGAGACAAACCCCTAGTCTCATCCCAACATGAACCGAAAAATTTGTTTCTGGATTAACATCTGCCTCCTCGCTGCTGGATGGTTCGCCGCTGCCACATCCGTTTGCGCGGCAGAACCAGCCTTCAAATTGCGCGTTGCCACGGTGGCTCCGCGCGGATCATCTTTCCATCAGAGTTTCCAAAACATGGGCGATCAGTGGCGCTCTGCCCCCGGCGGCGGCGTGTTGCTGGATATTTACCCCGGCACACAGGGAGGCGAACCGACGATAGTTCGCCGAATGAATCCGCGCGTGGCCCAGCTCGACGGCGCGATGCTCACCGCCGTGGGCATGGGGCAGATTGACCGCTCGGTCACGGTGCTGCAAATGATGCCGATGATGTTTCATTCTTGGGAGGAAGTGGATTTCGTTCGTGAGCGATTACGTCCACGGCTCGAGAAAACTTTTTTCGACAAAGGGTACGTGGTGTTGTTCTGGGCCGATGCCGGCTGGGTGCGCTGGTTCTCGAAGAAACCCATTGTGCATCCGGTGGACCTCAAACCCATGAACGTCTTTGCGTCGTCGGGTGATCCCGAAGCCGTCGAGTTGATGAAGATTTTCTACAATCCGGTCGTGCTTGAGCCGGATAAAATCCTCAGCAGCCTTCAGACCGACATGATCAACACCGTGCCCACTCCCGCCTTCTTCGCGAATTTTCTGCAAGTCTCGACACAGACCGGCCACATGCTCGACATGAACTTTGTGCCGGTGGTGGGCGCGATGGTCATCACGAGGCGCGCGTGGGACAAAATGCCGTCCGAAACCCAGGCCAGCTTGCGCAAGCTCGCGGAGGCGGCGGGCGTGGAAATCCGGCGAAACAGCCGCAACGAAGACAACGCCGCCGTCGTGACCATGCGGGAGAAGCATCACCTGCAGGTTCACGCATTGCCGCCAGGAGCGGAACAGGAATGGCGCGACGAAATCGCGAAGATTTATCCGAAGTTGCGCGGGACGGTTGTGCCGGCTGACATGTTCGATGAAGTGGTAGCATCGCTGGCTGAATTTCGCTCCAAGAACCCTGCGACCAAATGATCGGCGATGTGAGCGCCAGCGAATCCGCCACCGCCACGCAGAAACCTCGCTGGCTGGCGGCGCTGCATCAAGCCGAGAACTGGCTGCTCGTGCTGGTGCTCGCGGCGATGGTGTTGCTGCCGGTTTCGGAAATCCTCCGCCGCATGGGTGTGCCCATCGGCATCCACGGCGCGGACGATTTTCTCCGTCACCTCACCCTGATCGCGGGCATGCTTGGCGGCGCCATTGCAGCGCGCGAGAACCGGTTGCTGGCGCTATCGAGCCTGCCGCAGTTTCTGACCGGTTGGAAAAAGAAAGCCGCAGCGCAAATCAGTGGCGTCTTCTCCGCGCTTGTCACCATTTGTCTCGCCTGGGCGGCGGAGCAATTCGTCCTCGGTGAAAAAGAATCCGCCACACGGTTGACCTATGACATACCCATCTGGTGGTTGCAGGCTGCGTTGCCTGTTGGTTTTGGAGTCATCGTGCTGCGGCTTCTCTGGCACTCGGCGACTGCGTGGCGCGGTCGTGTGACAGCCGTCATCCTTACCGCTGCGGCGTGTTGGCTCATGATGCATCCGCCGCTGGCTCCGGCGCGACTTGTGATTCCCGCGCTTGTGATGCTGGTCATCGCCACGGTTTTGGGCGCACCAATTTTTGTGACCCTCGGCGGAACCGCGGCAATCCTCTTCTGGGGTCGTGGCGCGCCGTTGGCGTCCTTGCCGCTGGATCACTACGACCAGGTGACGAATCCAATTCTGGCGATGGTGCCGCTGTTCACGCTCGCGGGATATTTTCTGGCGGAAAGCGGCGCATCCCAACGGCTCGTGCGCGTCTTCATGGCGTGGTTCGGCCACATCCGAGGCGGGCCCGCGATTGTTACGGCGCTGGTCTGCGCGTTCTTCACCACGTTCACCGGCGGCTCGGGGGTCACGATTCTCGCGCTGGGTGGAATGTTGCTGCCTGTGTTGCTCACGGCGAAGTTTTCCGAACGCAACGCACTGGGCCTGCTCACGGGCGCCGGGTCGCTGGGGATTTTGTTTCCACCGTGCCTGCCATTGATTCTTTACGGTTTGATTGCACAGGTGTCGGTGAAGGAGATGTTTCTTGGCGGAATCGTGCCAGGCGTTGTGATGTTGCTGCTTGTGATAGCCTGGGGCGTGCGGGTGGGCCGGCATGATGCAAGCGAACGACCGCAGTTCAATTTTCGCGAAGCGCGCGCGGCGGTCTGGGATGCGAAGTGGGAATTGCTCCTGCCCGTCGTGGCCTTTGTAACCTTCTTCAGCAAATTTGCGCTGCCCACGGAAGCGGCGGCGGTCACAGCGCTCTACGCGCTGGTCATTCAAACCGTCGTTCACCGCGATCTGAAAATCTTTCGAGACGTTCCGCGCGTGACTGCCGAGTGCGGCCTGCTGGTGGGTGGCATCCTGCTGATCCTCGGCACGGCGATGGGCTTCACGAATTTTCTCATCACCGAGCACGCGCCGGAAAAACTCGTGGACTGGGCCACGGCCTCGATTCATTCGCGCTGGGTCTTTTTGCTGGCGTTGAACGTGGTGCTGATCCTGGTTGGCGGGCTGATCGAAATATACGCGGCGATCGTGGTCGTCGTGCCCTTGCTCGTGCCGGTGGGGCTGGCGTTCGGGATTGACCCGGTGCATCTGGGAATTATTTTTCTCGTGAACATGGAACTGGGCTACCTCGCGCCGCCCGTCGGATTGAACCTGCTGCTTGCGTCGTATCGCTTCAACAAGCCAATCCTGCAAGTAATGCGCGCGGTGATTCCGATGCTGCTGGTGCAATTTGTCGGTGTGCTGCTGATCACCTACGTGCCACCTCTGACGACCTGGCTGCCGGGACTGTTCAAGTAGAGCTCTGAGCGTCGGTTTGAGTCGTTGCGGTCAGTTTGAAACGGAAATGAATTCAATATCATGAACGCGAACAAAGTCACATGTCCGGGCTGCGGCCAGGAAGTGGAATTCGTCTCGACGCCGGACGGCCTCAATTGTCCGCAATGCGGTAGCCCGCCGCCGGCGGCTGAGTCTTCGACCAAAATCAACTGGCTTGTTTTTTTCGCTGTGCTTCTTGCGCCGACGGTGGTCGCTCTGCTTGGTGCGATGGGAAAAATCGAACCGCTCGCCGTTGGCAGCCCGCTGGTCGGCGGGGGGCTTGCGGGTATCGTGTGCGGTATCATGCTCGGGCGGCGTGTTGGGCGGACGAGTGCGGCGCGGGTATTGCTAGGGATTCTTTTCATTGGAGTGTTCGGATGCGTGAGTTTCATCCTGAGTTTTTTTGGATGCCTCTTGGGTGGTTTCCAGATGAATATGCACTGACTTCAGATTATGAGTGAACGCCCCATCATCCTTCCTGGCAAAGCGGGGAAAGTGCGCTTGGAGCGAAATGACGAAGGCGTGGCTCACATCAATGCGGCGACTCTCGAAGACGCGCAGTTCGGTCTGGGGTTCTGTCACGCTCGCGATCGGGGTTTACAAATGCTTGTCATGCGCATCCTCGGTCGGGGCCGGGGCTGCGAGCAGTTGCAGGACACTGAAGAATTGCTGGTGTGGGATCGGTTTTTTCGCCGCTGGAATCTCGTAGCTGATGCCGCGAGCGAAGAAGCCGCACTTTCTGGACGGGCCAGGACCGCCGTCGAAGCTTACTGTCGCGGCGCGAACGTCTTCTTTTCCAAAAAGGGAATCCCATGGGAGCTACGTCTGTTGGGTTGCCGTTTTGAAACTTGGACGGTGGCCGATACCTTTCTGACCGCGAAGCTTGCCGGCTTGATTGCGCTTGCCCAGGCGCAGACCGACATGGAGCAGTTCATTGTCGAATGTGTCCGGCACGGCATCAAGCGCGAGCAACTTGAAGAACTTTTCCCCGGCCAGCTTCACGGTTTGGATGAAGCATTGCTTCGGCAGGTCCTGGTGTCTGAACCGCTCGTGCCGGAATCCCTGAAATGGGCTTCGGCCTTGCCACGCTTGATGGCCTCGAACAACTGGGTGGTCGCCGGCGCGAAAACCGTTTCCGGCAAACCCTTCCTTTGCAATGATCCGCATCTGGAGGTCAACCGCCTGCCCGCGATCTGGTATGAATCAGTCCTGCGCTGGAGTTCGTCGGATGGGCCGCACTATGCGATGGGCGCGACTTTTCCCGGCCTTCCGGGTGTGAGCATTGGTCGCACACGCGACCTGGCTTGGGGAATTACTTACGCCTTCATGGACTGCATGGATTCGTGGGTGGAGGATTGTCGTGATGGAAAGTACCGCCGCGGCGAAGACTGGCTGCCGTTTGAAACCCGGAAGGAAATCATTCGACGAAAGAAAAATCCGCCGCTGGAGCTTTTCTTCCACGAGAATCCTCACGGCGTGTTGGGCGGCGATCCTGACAACCCCGGCTATTATCTGGCCACGCGTTGGTCGTGTCGCGATGGAACCAGCGCCGAGGCGATGGACGGCGGGTGCGGAATTCTCGAAGCACGGACCGTCGCTGAAGGACAGGCCATCCTTGGGCGACTCTCGAATTCTTCCTGGAACTGGGTGCTCGCTGATCGCGCGGGAAATATCGGCTATCAGATGTCCGGAAAAATGCCGCGCCGACCCGCCGGAGTAAGCGGGTTGGTGCCGTTGCCTGGTTGGGATCCCGGTAACGACTGGCAGGGATTCCATTCGCCGGAAGAACTGCCCCGCGCGTTCAATCCGGCAGCGGGTTTCCTCGTCACCGCCAATGATGACCTGAACCACCTTGGCAAAGTGCATCCTTTGAATCTCCCCATGGCCTCCTACCGCGCTGACCGGATCAACGCAGTGCTCGTCCGGCCTGGACGGTTGACCTTGGAGGAAATGAAAAAGCTCCAGCTTGATCTTTACTCGACGCAAGCGGAGTTGTTCATGCCAATCATCCGCCCATTGATGCCTCAATTCGCCGCCCAGTATGGCGAAACCGTCCGGCTGCTGATGGAGTGGGACCTGACTTACGCGAGCGAATCCAAAGCCGCTTTTATTTTCGAGCAAGTTTATCAAGCGTTGATGTCCGAAGTCTTTGGCGAATCCGCAGGTGCATTTGGCGGGGCCGTGCTGGAAAGGGTCCTGGCAGAGACCTGCGTGTTTTACGATTTCTATGGCAACTTTGATCGAATCTTGCTGGCCGAGAAGTCGGTTTGGTTTGGGTTGCGAACACGCGCTGAAGTTTACAGGGCCGCTCTTGCCAAGGGGTTGGCCAAACCGCCTGAGCCCTACGGCCTGAAACGCAAGGTGCTGATGCGCCATTTGCTGCTGGGTGGTAAGCTGCCGCTGTGGCTTGGGTTTGATCGCCCGTTGGAGATTCCCGGCAATCGCGCCACCGTGCATCAGGGGCAAATCTATCGGGGCGGCGGACGCGAGACCTCGTTCGCGCCGTCCTTGCGCTTCGTGACCGATCTGGCGACCGACGAAATCCAATCCTCCTTGGCCGGCGGCCCCAGCGACCGGCGATTTTCAAAGTGGTATCTTACCGGCATCTCCGACTGGATTGAGGGACGATACAAAACGCTGCGTGGTCCAGGCCGAGAGCAATAGCCAACTCAACAACTGATTATGAAACTCACGATTCTTCGCGGCTTGCTGCTCCTTGACGCCGCTGTACTTTTCCTTCTTGGCGCGGTGCTGATTCTTGCCCCGGGACAGGTGGAGCGAGCCTTCCATTTCCATGACCTGCCACCGGCAGTCGGTTACATGATCGGCATGTGGGGCTGCGTGTTTGCTACCATGGGATTTGGCTACCTTGTCGCTGCAACAAATCCGATCCGCCATCGTGTGTGGATTCAAGTCGGCATTGCGCGCGGAGTGCTGGAGTGCACGCTGGGATTGATTTATCTGGCGCGTGGAACGGTGACGTTTCAGCAGGTGGGTTTCGGGGTCATCGTTGCTGCGATGATTTCCGTTGCCTATCTCGTTCTGTATCCGCGCAAGCCACGACTGATCAAATCATCTGAGAGTTCCAGCCCGCCAACGCCGCCGTCATCATGAGTGAAATCAAATTTGCCTGCCCGCACTGTGCCCAGCACGTCGCTTGCGACAGCGATTATGCCGACATGTGCATCGTGTGTCCGGGCTGCGGCAAGCCCATGGTGGTGCCGATCTTGAGCGCAACAGATGCCACGCACCCGGATATCTGCCTGGTTGCGGCAACCCCGGCGCCGCGGCAGAAGTTTCGTTCGCGCGTTCCGATGCTCGATCCGTGGACCGAGGATGAATGGGAGAAACACTTCAGCGTGGTGACCGGTGAACAACCACGTCGGACGCCTCTATGGGCTTCCATATTGCTTTTCATAATCGCTGCTCCAATCGTTCTGCTTGGGATTCTGTTTCTTGGATGCACCGTTTGTGGCTGATGAAAACTTTCGCACCTCAATTCGATTTAACTGACAAACTTCTCAAGCGCACGACCTCGCGCTGTCCGACCTGTCACGCACCTTGTCCCGCTGAGGTCTGGCGCACCAGCGGAATTCCATCCAAGGTTTTTCTCAAGCGCACCTGCCCGCAACATGGCGAGGCGAGAGTTTGCATTGCGTCCGATGCGCGCTTCTACTGGCTCGCGAAAGGCAAGGCGGAGAACGGCTGTTGCTCGGCGAACCGGAGTGCGCCCGTCCCGGGCGCAGCAACGTCGAAGGTAGAACCGACCCTCGGATTTCCAAACGCGCCACTGCAATCGGACGTTGCTGCGCCCGGGGACGGGCGCACTCCGAAATCCTTCGCCTGCTGTTCCGCGGATGGCTCAAGTTCCGGCACGCTTGGTCGCAACGCGGAGCCGGGCGATGCGCTTGGCGTGATGGAAAAACTCGCCACGTGTCTTTGCCTGATTGAGATCGTCAACTCGTGCAATCTCGCATGTCCGACGTGCTACGCGGATTCGCCGGTTGGCTCGGGCGGTATGGACGCCGTGCCGCTGGATGATTTGAAGCGCCGCATCCAGGGCGTGATAGATCGCAAGGGCGGCATTGAGATTCTCCAGCTCTCGGGCGGCGAGCCGACGTTGCATCCGCAATTCTTTGAGTTGCTCCGCTGGCTTCACGCCAATCCTGGCATTGATTACGTTTTGCTCAACACCAACGGCGTTCGCATTGCCAATGATGATTCATTCGCAGAGGAACTCGCGCGCACGTTTCGATACGGCAAGTTCCAGCTTTACCTTCAGTTCGACGGCACGCAGGAGGCGGGACAGCAATTCCTTCGCGGCGCGGACCTGCGGACCACTCGCGAGCGCAGCCTGGGACGCTGTCGCGAAATGAAACTGCCCGTCACGCTCGCCATGACGGTGACGCCGGACAACCTGCCGAATCTTTGGGAGGCGATTGAGTTCGGCCTGCGCTGGCCGAACGTGCGCGGGATTGCTTTTCAACCGATGTTTGGGAGCGGGAGAACGCCCGTTCAGTCCAGAGTCCAGAGTCCAGAGTCCAAAGTCACGGACAACAGCAGTCGCACGACCGCGAACCACTCTGGACTTTGGACTGTGGGCTCAGGACTCCGCCGCTTGAACACCGCTGACATCATCCTCTCTGCCGTTGCTCAATCTAACGGCAAGTTGCGCTTCGAGGATTTCACGCCGTTGCCGTGCGGAGATCCGAATTGCGCCACCATTGGATACTTGTTGAAAGTTCCAGGTTGCAAGTTGCAGGTTGGAAAACACGACGCGCTCACGACAAGTGAACCTGCAACTTTCAACCAGCAACCAGCAACCACAGAAGTGCGCTCCGTGAGCGACTTCATTGATTTCACGCGCGTGCAGGATTTTCTCGGCACAAAAGTCCGCTACAAGCTGGAGGACCTGATGAAATGCGGCTGCGAATCCGAGCCGCTCGGCGATCTGCTCAAGCAATTCGAGCTGGACGAATCGCACACGTTCCGGCTGTTCATCAAGCCGTTCATGGATGCCGCGACGTGGGACGAAGACCGCATTGACCGCTGCTGCACGCATGTCATTATGCCGGATGGGAAGCTGGATTCGTTCTGCCGCTACTACTCGAGGTTTGAGGATCTCAAAAGCATTTAGAGAAATACGCTTGTGAGTGAAGAACAAAATCAATCTGAAGAACCGAAGAATTCGGAGAAGCCAACTTCGCGATCGGGAGAGATTTGGCTTTGGTTTCTTCTCGGAATAGCACCCATTCCTATAGGGTTGATGATTGGTTCAGATCATCTTTTCGACTCTTTCCAAAGTGGGGGTCGCCGAGCCTCGTTTATGTCGTTTGCGATCTTTACGGTACTGTTAAGTGTGACGGCAGGAATTGGTGAAGCGGGGGGATTTAAGACCAAACGGCTGAAGGCAATTGCTATTGGAGTTTTTGGCGGAATTTGGATCGCAGGGTTTGACCTGTTCGTTGTTGTCTTCGCCGGTTGTTGTTCTGCATTTAGCCACATCCATTGATGAATGTCGTCTCTCTTCACTCCACCGCCTACGGCTGGCTGATGCTCGCGGGTATTTTTGTGAGCATCGCGCTCTGGTCGCGTGTGGCGAAGCGTGACTCGCGGCTGGTGCTGGTTTACATCGCGGCATTGGCGGTGCATTCCTCGGCGCGAAGCTCGTCTATCTTGCGGG
>JABFSR010000128.1 GCA_013140495.1 Verrucomicrobiota bacterium | reverse complement strand
ACCGAACGGTTGGCTGCAATTCCGCAATGCCCAACGACATTTTTTGCCGGAGAACGTAATAAGTGTCCCTCTCCCCGCTTCCGGCTTTCCCCCCTCACCCGTAAACCGGGTGAGGGGGGGTGAAGGGGGGAGAGGGAGACAATAATTGTGTTTCTTTCGTGTGGTTCGTGTATTTCGTGGTTCAAAGGAATTGTTCCGGCTTAAGATTCAATCCAGGCGACATGCGGGAGGACAAACAAAAAGCCCCGGATTTCTCCGGGGCTTTGAAAAGAATGTTACGAAGCCGGATTACTTGCGGCGACGGAACAACAAGAGCGAGGCAGCGCCAAGGCCAGCCAACGCCATGCTGGAGGGCTCAGGAACGAGGCCGATCTCAATTGCACCTTTGTTACCAGCTTGAATAGAATCCAAGTTAAACGTGCCGTCTGTCCATGTGGACAGAGCCGTCCCACCGTGATTTACGATGCTGTTGAAGGCGATTGCAGACGTAGATGGAACCATCGTGAATATTTGTGAATATCCAGAATAGCTTCCACCAAGCCCAGCCAAAGTCGCTGATGCAAATGCAGCATCACGAACTTGGACCTGAACGAAGATGGCCGTGCCACCAGGGAAGCCTGCAAGGCTGTAATTAGCACCATTCTGCGTGCCCAGCGTAGCTGACAGCGTAGTGGATGAGTATAAGCTCAAACTTCCCGCTGAGGTTCCGATGTATAGATCAGAAACCAATGTCTTGCCGCTCGGCGTGGTAGCTACCGTGCCAGTTCCTGCCAAACCTGCATCCGCAGCAAGAAGTTTTGCAGGGTCTGCTGCGAAGTAGTATCTGTGTAGTGAGTCATTGACGAAAGTGACTCGGCCTTGTGCAAAGGCAGCCACTGAAACGGCAACCATGGTTAGTGTTAGTATTGTTTTTTTCATGAGTCTTTTTTTTGAGTTGTTGTTCGGAGATTATTGTTGTTTTGGTTAATATGTCAACATTTATTATGGAGTCGGCACCGTGAAGTTACGAACCCAGTTAGCACTTGCACCTTGACGCACGTAAAAGAAACCACTGCCAACATTGTTATTGATTGCAGTAGTATCCCACGAGCCCGCTCCAACTGTGCTGTAGGTAGCAAAGGCACCATCAATGTCAGAGGTCCCAACATTCCAGAAAAGTGCATTGTCACCATCCGTTAAAACCAATCCACCGAGCGAGTTTGTGAAACTGCCGCCGAGCGGAGCTGACGAGCCAATGCAGTTGAATGAACCACCGCCGGTAACCGGGTTTGTATAAGCACCCTGAATCACTTCACCGACAAATGTATTTGTTATGGTTGTCCCATTGTTAACGTAGAAAAACCCTTCCCCAGGGTTTAAGATCGGATTTGCATCCCAGCTACCAGCACCAACGCTGCTGTACGTTACGATCGCCCCATCAATGTCTTGAGTGCCAACATTCCATCGGAGAATTGTGGACCCGTCTGTCTGGCTACCAATTTTGAAGAGGTTGGTTACACAATTACCACCCGCAGCCGTCACATTTAGCGGGTTAGCAATGAGGTTATATGAACCGCCGCCAGTAAGTACCGTATTCACATAACCAACAACATTCAGTGAATAAACGTTTGATTGCGCCATGGAGGAGGCGAGACCTGCTGCCGTAATTGCAGCTGCTAGAAACAGTGTTTTTGTTCTCATGTTTGTGTTTTTTGTTAACCGTGTGTAACCGAACTATCTCAGGAAGACTGCGAGACGTCAACATTTTTCTGAAGTTTTTTTGAACATTTTTTTGAGACATCTAATCTACTTTCAACATATTGAAAATTAAATACTTATGAAATTGTTACGACGCTGACATTCCATCCACATTTCAAGTGACTTTGATTTTTTCTTGGTCGGATTCATGTCCCCATTGATGGGGACAAGTATATTTCGCGAGTTTTGCACTTTCGCCACACAGACACTCTGGCACAAACCTTGAAAGATGCGCTCAACATTTCGCTTTATCGAGCGCTGTTCGGCGGCATCAGTCCTGGTTGACCACCTCCAAGTATTTCAGGAGCGGCAAGCATCGTGTGGAAGCCGTATGGAAAATTCTTGGATTCCAGCCAATCCGCGAGGAAATGTATTTCAATCCCTGTAAAACCGGTCGTGGATGCGCGGGAAAAGGTTAGTTGGTGAGAATCTGATTTAAGAACCGCCGTAACCGCGTTGTTCATGTTCGTCTTGGCAGCACGAATCCAGATTGTAGACGCCGAGTTTTGAGGTATCCGTCCGTGATGTGTACTGAGACGAAGGATCTGGCCGATTCCGTTCCAACCTTCCAGCCGGTCTTTGGTCAGTTCCCAGTCGTAATAAACAAGGTTTGTGCGGCTGAAAACCGCATAGAGCAGTTCAGACGGAAGTTTTCGCTCTACGCTTCTATCCGGAAAGAAACCGCCGCAGATAAAGCCAGGCTCGTTGGTCGGTGAGACTAAAAAAAATGGTTGCATAAACGGGATGGGAAACCAACGGATACCCTCTGCTCCACGCACCTTGTTAAATTTGCCCATTCCGTTGTCCGCGATCCACAAGTTACCCTGATTCATAACCCAGTCCACCAACACAGATACTTGGTTGTTTGACAACGGTGCCGCAAAGTAGCTTTGGAATGGCGCGCCTCCCAACGCCCAAAAGAACACTTGGTTCGGTGTTTCGGCTAGATTAAACTGCCGCCACGCCTTTGTAACTGTGAGCAGCGGTTTGATTCCTTGACATGCAGTGAAACTCACCAGCGGGTCGTGAACTAAATTCGTTGGTATCCTCCATCGTTCGATCTTCAAATCCAAAGGTTTTGGAAACACCAATTCCCCCCGTGTGCGCACATTCTCGCCATCCCCGATCTCGGTGAGTTTGATCCTGGGAAGACCAGCCGGGAGTTTCCAGCCCAAGGCGAGTGCATCGTTGAGTTGAACGAGGTCCACATTCGCATCAAGCCAGTAATTGGTTGTCCGCGCGGCATAGGGCGCATGATCGCGTCCAATGCGCGCCCTGAATTCTCCGAGCAACGCGTTTTGCCCATGCGCCAGACCCACAAGCGTCCAATCGCCTGCGCGCACAAACTGGAGGAGTCCGGAGTCCGGAGTCTTGTAGTGCAGCGACCAGCCATCCGTCTCCGCTGTGATCTTGCTTCCGCACAGCGATTCGACCACGGAGGCAAGGTTGGTTTTCCAGAGCGCGGCTCGTTCGGGGTCCATCCGCACCGCCAGGGCAACCTGCCCGGGCTGATTCGCCACATCGCGGACGACCTCGAGATACCATTCCGCCTGCACCAGATCATCAAGCAACCCGCGCATCTGCGCTGTGGGTGCGCCGTTCGTGGCAGCATCGCCCCTGGTCAATCGCCAGGGTGCAAGCGCAAGTTTGTTGAGGGTCTGGTTTTCGAGTGCCGTGCTTTCGGGCATGTTCCATATACTCATGAAGCGGGCCGCATTGGTTTCGCCAGCCAGCCGGCTCTTGCCGAGCCAATGAAAACGCGCGATCAGGTTTTCATTGGAAGCCGCTCCGGTCGCTCCAGTCGAAGCAGGAGTATTGATGGCAACCGACGGTTTCCGATCACAACCCGAGACCAAAACCAGCATCAAGCCAATCACGATGGAGACTATTCTATGCATGTGCATGGCGCTCATTTTTGGCTGATGCAAAGAATTTAATCAAGAACGGCTTCAAACATTGAAAGCAGAAAGTTGAAAGTTCTCCGTTGTTTCCAGTATAGCCGAGGAAGTCAGGCGTTGCACCGCCGGGAAGATGGTGGTTTGGCCCGCCCTCCCCATGAACCCTGGGAGCGCCGGCGTCTCGCTGGCTGCTCGCCCGACAGCAACTCGCCGGCGGGACGCCAGCGCTCCCAGGCATCACGCCCCGGTTCAGGAGTTCAATGCGCGAACTTTGTTTCGGGGAATTCTCACCCCGGCCCTCTCCCACCGGGGAGAGGGAGACGCTTGCGCGCGTTACAACTGTTTCGATGTCCCCGTTGCCATTGTCGCGCCGCATAGACGGAAAGCCACGGCTCTACGGCAGGCGAGACGCCTGCCGCCACAACTCATCCCAGATTTACCGGATCAATATCCACCGTGAGCGTCACGTCGTCCGGCAAGGTGAGCCGGGCCGAGATGTCCGCGAGAGCGAAACTGAGCCGGCTCATGGCACGGGTGCGAAGCATGATCTGGTAGCGATAAAAACTCTCAGCACGCAACAATGGTGCGGGCGCGGGGCCGGAAATCTTCAAGTCCAGAGTCCCGCGTCCCGTGTCCAGAGTCTTCGCAGCAGCGGCGATCTTGGACTCCGGGCTTTGGACTCCGGGCTCTGGACTCCGGCCTTTGGACGCGGCCAGTTTGTCCAGTTCCCTCCTCACGTGCTCGGCCGAGAATTTCACCTTCTCTTCATTCCGTCCTTTCAAAGTCAACAACGCCACACGCGACGACGGTGGATATTTCAGTTGTTCGCGGAACTCAATTTCCTGTTCGTAGAAGCCCACGAAGTCGTGCCGCCGTGCGTATTGGATCGCAGGATGAAACGGCGTGAACGCCTGCACGAAGACCTCGCCTTCCACATCACCACGTCCCGCCCGGCCGGAGACCTGGGTCAGCAATTGGAATGTCCGCTCGCCCGCGCGGAAGTCAGGTTGATGCAGAGCCATGTCCGCGTAGATGATTCCGACGAGCGTCACGTTCGGGAAGTGAAGGCCCTTCGCAATCATCTGCGTGCCGATGAGGATGTCAATTTTCCCGGTCCTGAAATCACCGAGCACCTTCCGGTAATCCTCCTTGCGCTTCATCACGTCCGCATCCATGCGCTTGACGCGCGCCTGGGGGAAAAGTTTGCCGAGCACGTCCTCGACCTTTTGCGTGCCGAGACCTGAGTAGCGGATCGTGGGGCTTTTGCATTTCGGCTCGGGACAGACAGAGGGAACGGCGTCAACAAATCCACACAAGTGGCAGCGGAGCTTCTGCTCTGGCCGATGGAAAGTCAGCGCGAGGCTGCAATTAGGGCAGTTGGCCACGTAACCACATTTCGTGCATTCGAGCGAAGTCGAATAGCCGCGCCGGTTCAGAAACAAAATCGTCTGCTCCCCTTTTTCCAATCGCTGCGTGATGGCTTCCTTGAGTTGATTGGAAAAAATCGGCGGGCCTTTGCCGCCGCGGCCTGCCTGGCGCATGTCCACCACCCGCACGTAGGGCAGCTTTTGGTTGTCCACGCGTTCGGGCAGACTGAGCAGCGTGTATTTGCCCTTCTTGCAGTTGTAATAACTCTCCAGCGACGGCGTGGCCGAACCGAGCACAACCACCGCGCCTTCCATCTGGCCGCGAACGATGGCCACATCCCGCGCGTGGTAACGTGGCGCTTCCTCCTGCTTGTAGGTATGCTCGTGTTCCTCGTCCACGATGATGAGACCGAGCGGTTCCACCGGCGCAAACACCGCCGAACGAGCGCCGATAACGATTCGGGCTCTGCCCTGCCGGATCTTGTGCCACTCATCGTGCCGCTCACCCGACGAGAGATGCGAGTGAAGCACGGCCACGAGCGTTTGCAGCTTGCCGGAACTGAACCGCGCCTTGAAGCGTTCCACAGTCTGAGGTGTCAGGGAAATTTCCGGCACAAGAACGATTGCGCCTTTGCCTTGCTCCAGCGCATAAGCAATGGCCTGAAGGTAAATCTCCGTCTTGCCCGAACCCGTGACGCCGTGGAGCAGGAAGGTGGAGGATGATCCGCCTTCGCTGGGCTTCGGCGCGACGCTTCGCGGAGGATGGAGGATGGAGGATGGCCGGGCCTTTCCATCTTCCATCTTCGATCTTCCATCCTCGCGCCGCTGCATGGCTGTTTTTATATTCACCAGCGCTTCCGCCTGCGCCGGATTCAGCTCAATCGGAATGCTGGGCAGAATCTGTTCGCGCGAGTAGGGATCGCGCTCGGAGATTTCGTTCGTGATGGTGACCAGACCGTGGTCTTCGAGTTTACGAACGGTGGCCGCAGTGGTTTCCGCGAGTTCGACCAGTTCCGACAAAAGGATTTCACGCCGCTCCTCGATGATATTCCAGACTTCCAACTGGCGTTTGGCAAGTTTGGGGAACTCTCCGATCACCGGCAATGCGCGGACAAACAAACGCTCGCGCCAGCCGGCTTCCTCATGTCGCACAGCTTCAGGGAGCACGGACTTGAGCGCTGTCTCCGGCGCGCAGCAATAGTAGTCGGCGATCCAGCGCGCGAGTTTGAGCACCTTGGGTGTGACCAGCGTCTGCGCGCCGATGACCTTGACGATGGATTTGAGTTTTGCGTGCGCAGATTCCTCGGCGATGGCAGTGACGACGCCCAAAACTTTCCTCGGTCCGAACGGCACCTGCACGCGACTGCCCACGTCCACCAAGCCCGAGAGTTCGGGCGGGACGAAATAATCGAACTCCTTGCGAAGCGCGATTTCGAGTGAGACGCGGACGATCATTGAAGGTTGAGGGTTGAGAGTTGGAGGTTGAGAGTCAAGTGGAGTGCTCAAGGTCACTCTCGAATTCTTCAATCTTCTCTAAACCGAATCCATGCAGTCAGATTAACCACGAAACACACCAAACACACGAAAATGGGGACGAAACAATTGCCAGGTTCTGGCGATTTCCCTTCACCGAACGATGGGGAGCAATTCCACAGCGCCCAACCACATTTTTTGCCGGAGAACATTTTGTGTTTCTTTCGTGTGGTTCGTGTATTTCGTGGTTCAAAGGAATTGTTCCGGCTAAATGTCTGCGGAGGCGGGATGAGTTTGATGAGATGCGAAGCTTCAAACCCGGCAAAGGGGAAAATGGTGGTAGGAACAGGATTCGAACCTGTGTAGGCGTAAGCCAGCAGATTTACAGTCTGCCCTCGTTGGCCACTTGAGTATCCTACCACCCGAACCAAGGGGCGCAGATTAAGCCAAAGCGCACCAGCCTTGTCAATGCGCGCGCTCTTGTTAGGCTGTCCCAATGTTCGATTCGTTAAGCAGCAAACTTCAAAACGCCTTCCGCAATCTGCGCGGACTCGGCAAAATCTCGGAAAGCAACGTCGGCGACGCCCTGCGCGAAGTGCGCATGGCATTGCTCGAAGCCGACGTGAATTTCAAGGTGGCCCGCGATTTCATCGAGCGCGTCACAGCCAAATCGCTCGGGGCGGAGGTTGTCCAAAGCGTCCAGCCCGGGCAGCAGATCGTTAAAATCATTTCAGATGAACTCACTGAGTTGCTTGGTTCGCAGAATGCGGGATTGGATTTCACCGGCAAGCCAAGTTGCATCATGATGGTCGGTCTGCATGGTGCGGGTAAAACCACTTCCTCCGGCAAGCTTGCAAGGCTCATCCAAAAGCAGGGTCGGCAGCCGTTGCTCGTGGCTGCGGATGTTTATCGCCCGGCAGCGATGGACCAGCTCGAAACGCTCGGCAAGCAGCTCGACATCCCTGTGTTCGTGAAACGCGGCGAGACGGATGTGTTGAAGATCGCTCGCGAGGCTCTTGCTTTTGCCGAGGCGAACAATCGCAACACGATCATCTTCGACACAGCGGGCCGGTTGCAGATTGACGAGCCGCTCGTGCAGGAACTTGTTCGGTTGCGCGACCTCGTGAAGCCCCAGGAAATTCTCCTCGTGCTCGACGCTGCCACAGGTCAGGAAGCCGTCAACGTTGCCACGCACTTTGATCAGGCGCTGAACATCACAGGGTCAATCCTTACCAAACTGGACGGCGATGCGCGCGGCGGCGCAGCCTTGAGTATGAAGGCCGTGACAGGAAAGCCCATCAAGTTCGCGGGCACAGGAGAGAAGCTGGACGAGTTTGAACCGTTTCATCCCGAGCGCATGGCTTCGCGCATCCTCGGGATGGGCGACGTTGTGAGCCTCGTTGAAAAAGCAGCCGAGGCCGTGAACGAGGACGACATGCGGCGCATGGAAGAAAAGATGCGCAAGGGCGAGTTCACGCTGGAAGACTTTCTCGAACAGTTGCGTCAGATGAAAAAACTCGGACCGCTTGAGAGCATCGTGAAGATGCTGCCCGGCGGCGCGGACGCGCTCAAGGGCGCCGACCTTGGCAAACAGGAGAAGGAATTCAAGCGCATGGAGGCGATGATCTGCGGCATGACGCCGAAGGAACGCAGAACTCCTCAAATCCTGAATGCGAAGCGCCGCATTCGCGTGGCCAAAGGCAGCGGCGTGAGCGTGACCGAACTCAACACCATGATGAACAAGTTCGGGCAGATGCAGCAGATGATGAAAAAAATGGGCAAGATGCAAAAGATGATGAGCCGCATGGGCGGCGGAATGCCGGGCATGTTCGGAAGGTAAATTGATAGCCATCCGCCATGAAGCTTCCCAATGGTGAACGCGCCGAACTGGGCACAAAGCTGGAGGAATACTCTCTCAATGCGGCGCATCGGCAGGGGCAGCACAAGGCGCGCGTGTTTGAATCTGTTTTGGGAATTACAGTCGCCAACAAGGAAATTTTGCAACGCGCAATACTTGACGCCGCCACACATTCAAACGAGGCCGTCGCCATCGGTGACAACGGCTTCGGCTTGACGTTCTCGCTGCGCTTTTCAATCACCACACCGAATGGATCGGCAACCGTTCTGACGGCCTGGA
The DNA here is from genome assembly GCA_013140495.1 of Verrucomicrobiota bacterium. Lineage (GTDB taxonomy): Bacteria > Verrucomicrobiota > Verrucomicrobiia > Limisphaerales > JADLHS01 > JADLHS01. Next base: position 7,517 of record JABFSR010000128.1, on the reverse strand, counting down.
TTGTTCGTTACAACGAAGACTTTCCCCGACTGACGACCTGCTTTATAGTCCAGGCATGAACGGCAACATTCAAATGCACGACATGGTGGTCTTGCTCGAAGATATGCGCACCAAGCACTTCGAGACAGGCCAGCCATTGATGTTGCGACGCGGTCAGATTGGTGCCGTCGTAATGACCTACGATGGCAGTGCGTTTGAAGTCGAGTTCGCCGGACGCGATGGTCGCCCGTACGCGCTGCTACCGGTTCCGGCAGCGCGGCTGATGTTGCTGCGAGACACTCCCGAATTGGTAGCAGCGGCGTGAGTGTGACCGAACTCAACACCATGATGAACAAATTCGGGCAGATGCAGCAGATGATGAAGAAAATGGGCAAGATGCAAAAGATGATGAGCCGCATGGGCGGCGGAATGCCGGGCATGTTCGGAAGGTAGCCCATCAAGTTTCGATCAGGATTCCATCGCGCATCACACGAACTCACGCGGAATCGCAGGGTCAAATCCTGCTCGTGGCCTCCTGCTGCAATGAAGCTGTGCGTCCCTTGATTGAGTTTGGAACCGCTGGTTCTTTCTTTGCAGACTGTTTCATTTCGCTCCGCTTGTGTCAGACTATGACCGCACATCAGCCGCATTTTTCGCCTTCAAACGCCGTGGCAGCGCTTCTGCTAAGCTGCTCGTAACCAGAATGTGGCCATTCTGACGTCGCAGCGCCATCGCGTCTTGCGAGAGTATTTCAATGATGATGAAAACCGGTTACCTGATTGATATGGATGGTGTCATCTACCGGGAGAATCACCTGATTCCCGGCGTGACGGAATTTGTTCAGGCACTGATCAGCACGGGGGTTCCGTTTCTGTTTCTCACGAACAATTCAGCCCCGACACCGGAAGACCTGGCCGTGCGCTTGAAACATCTTGGCATCACCGGTCTCTCCGCCCGGCACTTTTACACGTCAGCACTCAACACGGCGGATTTTCTCTGTGAAACCGATCCTGGCTGCACGGTTTTTGTGATCGGCGAGGGCGGTTTGCTCGCGGCCTTGCACGAACGCAAGATCGCCAGCGACTCCATCCAGCCGCGCTACGTCGTGGTGGGTGAAGGCTCGACCACGATGGATCGCCTCACCAAAGCACATGAGTGCATCGAAAAAGGTGCGCGCCTGCTTGCCACCAATCCCGACAACTGGTGTCCCGTCTCAAGCAACAAAACACGGCCCGGCGCGGGCTCAACGGCGGCATTCCTTGAAGCCAGCACCGGTCGTCGAACCTATTATCTCGGCAAGCCGAACGGCTACATGTTCCATCGCGCACGCCGTAAACTGGCTGAACATGCACTTGGCGAACCTGAGCAGGTGGTGATGATCGGCGACACGATGGAGACGGACATTCGCGGCGCGTTTGAGGCGGGAATGCAATCCTATCTCGTGTTGAGCGGCTCAACACAGTTCGAAGATGTGGCCGATTATGTCTATCAACCCACGCGCATTCTCGGAAGCGTCGCGGAGTTGACGGAGGAAGTGAAAACCGGAAAACCTTCGAACAACCTCAGCGGACTGGCGGTCGGCCACCACGGATTCCGATCCAGCAAGGGCGGGCTGCGCCATCAGACCGACATCTTCGCCCTGCACAAACCCCGCCCCCGCCCTGCCATGACGAAATAGTATTGGACATCACTTCCTTCAGCACGAGGAACCCATGCCGCCCCCAGACGCCTTGTCTTTCCGATCGGCTTCGATGGCCAGCGCCTCTTTTTTTCCGACCGCGTAATAGTAAATCAGGTAGTGAAGGCCGATGGCGACGGGGATCAAAGCGTACCAGGCAGCCGTACCTTTATCGTTGAAATACAACGCCGCCAGCAATGCCAGCCCGCCCAGCAACCAGAACAGTCCCCGCCCAAATCCAGAGTGCGGTGCGCGTTGCCTGCCTTGTTTGCAGTTCTCCTTGAAAAATTCCTCCGGTAACGGCGGGAGTTCTATGCCCTTCTCGATCGCGGCCATGCGCTCCTGATGATACAGCGCGAACATGTCCCTGCGCTTGCGGTAATCCAAATAAATGGCGAGCAGCGGTATGCCACAGCCCATGGCGATGGAAATAATGGGAATCAAAAGAGCCAGTGCGTTCTTATCCATAAATTTATTGTCTTGTTGTGCGCCGAACCATTCGACGCTGTTCGATCCTTCCGACTTCGCGACGGGCAGAATTGTTTCAAGATTTTTTGCCACCAATGAGAAAGGTGTTCAAACCGCGAAAAAACACTCCAAAATCTTTTGAAACCCACCGCCCATCTGCGCAGTATAAACCAGTGGCCGGCGACGTTTGAATCCAGGTCATCCTTGGACTGGTTTGGGCCGGAGCACGAACATGTTCATGGACGACGACATTCAACAGCAGCTTGATGCCAGATGCTACGCGGAAGCGTTTGATCTGCTGGCGGAGCGTTACAAGGACAAGATTTTTCGGCTCGCCTTCAGCATGATGCACAACGAAACACAGGCCGAGGACATTGCGCAGGATGTCCTGGTGAAGATCTGGAAGGCGCTGCCCGGCTACCACCGCGGCGCATCGCTCTCCACCTGGATTTATACCATCACCCGTAATACCTGCCTGACTGAGCTTAAAAAACGCTCCACGCGTCCGACAGTTTCCTTGCACACACCGGAAATGGAAGCGGCAGCCGACAGCATCCCCTCGCTTCAGGTCTGCGCTTCTGATGCTGGAATGGAGATGGACGTGGAAACGCTGCTGGCGGACCTGCCGGAAAAATATCGTCAGGTGATCACGCTGTTCTACCTCGAACAAAAATCGTACGAAGAGCTTGCAGCCATGCTCGGCATTCCGCTCGGCACGGTGAAAACACTCCTGTTCCGCGCAAAAAAGGAATTGCTCGCCATCGGCAACCGGCGGGCGAACGCTTCACCAGCGGTTTCTGCGGAACGAACCACTCCAACAAACCCACGCCCAGGCACGGCGAATCCAGCGGTCACCGGTCCGACTGTTTTGCGCGCGCTGCCGGCGTTAATGCTATTGTGAACTATGACATGCCAAGAATTTGAAAACCACATTCTGGATTACCTGGAAGGCCGTCTGTCGCCCGGCGACCACGAACTGGTCGGAAGCCACATCGCCGGTTGTGCCTGCTGCAAAAAGCTCGCCCTGCAACTGAAACAACTCGACACAGCGCTCACGCGAGTCGTCAAGTCTCCAGCCATGTCGCCGACATTCGACGCGCGCCTCAAACAGCGGATACAGGCTTCACCCGCCGTTGCTCTGTCGAAAATCGAATGCGAGGAACGCAAACGCCGCTTCCAGTCCGAATACGAAGACGGCCTGGCAAGACTCAGCCTCGTTGACCTGCCTTCGGTCAGATGGCTCGAAACGTTCGGCTACGCGGCTGCAATCGCGATCGCCGGCCTGGTTGCGTGGCGCTTTCTGCCTCAACTTGCGGACGCGCTCACCGCATCCGGACTCAACATTCCCGGTCAGGGAGCTCTGCCGCCCTTGATTGCGAGTGCTGTGTTCGTCTTGATTGGATTGGCAGCCGCGTTTCCCCGACAGATCCAAAGACTGCGGGAAGCGGCCTTTGCCCGGTAACAATTGAACATGTCTCTCGAAGGACGCACACATCCATTTCAACGAACCTTCTTCGCCCGGGAATCGCTTCCGTTTTGGTGGAGCACCAGTTCGCTGATGCGTCCCTGTCCATTCTTTACAAAAGTGATCTGCGCATCCACCACCTTGTAGAAGAATTCCGTTTCTGATTCCGGGAAAATCTCCAGGAAACTCTGTCCGGTGAGCCGGACCATGAGGCGGTCGCCTTCCTTGCGGACGGTGAACACCGCGCCCGGTGCCAGTTCGTATTCACCCACGCAGGCATCATACACCTTGGCATCGAGCTTGACGGCCTGCCGTTCTTTGGGCGGTTCATCGGAAATCTTCTTCGCAGTTTGATCAATGCCGTTCTGGTGAAGTACGAGTTCTGTTGTGCGCCCGCCCGCAGTGTGAAAGGTGAGTTGCGCATCCACCACCTTGTAGAAAAAGTTGGTCTCCGACTCCGGAAAAATCTCCACGTACGGCTGCCCGGTAAGTTGCGCCAGCAAATGGTTCCCGTCGCGGCGCAGATTGAAGAACACACCGGGCGCAAGCTGGTAGCGGCCAACGTAACGATCAAGAATCTCCGGCTTGAGTTGAACGGCCACGCGTTCCTTGGCGGGTTTGGAATCGGCAAGGGGATATTTCGGTTCCAAGAAATGAAAGCCGATGTCATCGAAGAACCGAGCGGAGTTGGCCAGCACCACAACGCCGCGTTTCTTCTCTGGATTGAAGCCAATGAAAGAATGGTATCCGCCGGTCCCGCCGTTGTGCCACACCAGTCTGGCGTCATGCTTGTTTGCAATATGCCAGCACAAACCGATTTCCATTTCCGACCCGGCGGCGTGACGTGGTTGTTGAGCCAGACGCATGGCAGGCGCAAGCCTTGATGGAACAATTTCGAGATGGGCCGCGAGAAACTTCAGAAGATCGTTGGCCGTGGAACGCAGCGCACCCGCCCCGGCGAAAACGGGAAGGTCCCAATTCTTGACCGGCGCGCCGGACTCGTTGTGGCCAGCAGCCAAGCGCTTCTTCAACACCGCCGACAGCGTGATCATTGTGTTCGTCATGCCGAGGGGCTGGCAGATGCGTTCGAGCACCAGCGCTTCATAGTTCGTGCCAGCTTTGAGGGCGAGGATGTGCCCGAGCAGGCCGGCTCCGAAATTCGAGTATTCGTACTCCGCGCCGATGTCCCGGGGCAGCGAATAGTCTGACAGGAACGCATACATCTGTTCCACCGTGTAATCAGCGTATGGGTTCTCCGCGTCCTTCGGGACCATGTTGTCGGGCATTCGCGGAAGACCCGACGTATGCGTGGCGAGATCGAGAAGGGTGATCTGTCGGCTATTTCGCGCCGGCACTTTTATCGAAGCTGGAAGAAATTTTGAAATAGGATCATCCAGCTTCACTTCGTTTCGTTGAACCACGTCCGCCAGCAAAAGTCCCGTAAAGACTTTTGTTGCGGAGCCGATTTCAAAAACAGTATTACCATCAACGTCGCCGACCCCTTCCGCCTTGCCGCTGGTGATGATTCTTGTTCCAGTTTCGTCAAGGATGCCGACAACGATGGAGACGCCGCGTCCCGCCTGCGCGGCGCGTTTGTGGAGCATGGATTGCAACTCTGCGTCGCCTGGTCGCAGCGACTCCGCTGCAACAGCGCATGGGACATACGCCAACATCAACATTGAGACGAATGCGATATGGGCAGGCTGTTTCATTATGTCATTCCTTTGGTGTCATCCTGGTTGTCGGTTTGGAAAATTCCGGCGTTCCATACAAGTCCCTTTATACTGATTGGTCACCGGACGCAGCAGGAAAATTACTTGAGTGCGGGAAATTGTCACGAGTCAGACCAAGTGATGACGCCGGTGAGGCGAGCGTCCTCGCGAGCCGAACTTCGGAGCGAGGTTGTGTATGGCCGTGAGCCGTGAAGGCATGCCGACTTGCGCACTGGTGAGATGCTTGTAAAAATCGCCAAAGCCCGCAACCACCTGCGGCCAGCAATGAGGAGCTGATTAGGGACACACTGTCCTGCGGCCAACGAACCTCAGCGGACGCCAGCAGGTTGCCGTCAGCCATGGAAGCGCAAATTCCACGAGTTCTCGTCGTTTACGGTCGCAAATGGCGGTGGGGACGGCGCGGACGCCGGCTTTTGCGGGAATACCGCGCAACGTCGCCAGTTGGCAGATTTCCCGCTTACTTTTCCCGATTATGATCACCACGACAAATATCCCTTATGCCCGATGGCTTGCGTCCTGGCTTTGCGTCGCGACCGCGTCGCTCGCGGGTGCCGCCTCGTTAAGCGTCTCACCTTCTTCGACGAGCAACACCTACGCGGGGGTCATCACGCTCCAAATCGGCGGACTGACGAACACCGAGCCGGTGGTGGTGCAGGAGTTCCTCGATGCAAACGGGAACAGCACCGTGGACACCGGCGAACTGCTGGTGGACACGTTTCCCATCAGCGACGGCGGCGTGAGCACGATTGGCGGCCAGACCAACCTTAATGTGCCGTTCGATAGCAACGCCACGGGCAGTGCCATCACCACCACGCTCTTTTTCTCCGCGCCGTTGATCGTCGAAAACTTCGTGGGCCAGCACATTTTCCGGGTGACAAGTCCCTCGGCGAGGTTCACGCCGGTGGATGCGACGTTCATTGTCACCAATGCGGTATTCTCGCAATCAGTAACCGGTCAGGTGTTTCTCGGTGCGTCGCCGGCGACCAATGCCGTAGTCGTGGCGCTGACGGGGCAGAATGGAGGCGTTGCGGGCGCCGCCCTCGCAGACAGCGCGGGGCATTATTCGTTGAGGCTGCCCGCGAACAGCTACATGCTGATCGCCAGCCAGCCGAATTGTTATTTCGACACGGCTTCCGCACCGCAAATCACACTGACCAACGGAATGACGGCGACGAACAATCTTTATCTGACCAATGGCACCGTGACGCTTTCCGGCAGCGTGCGGGATGCCACGAACAACAGCGGACTGGGCGGCGTGTTCATATTGTTGCAATCTGGCGACTACCTCGCCATTGCCTTCTCCGCGAGCAACGGCACCTTTTCCGCCTCCGTCGCACCAGCTTCGTGGCAGTTTGAAATCCAGGAAGATCGCATGAACCGGCGCGGTTATGTCACCCCGAGGCAATTCCCGGATGCGGACACCACGGCCGGCGCGGTGGCGAACGTGAATCTGCTGCTTCCGAAAGCCAATGCGATGTTTTACGGCCGGCTCACAAATAATCTGGGTGCGCCATTTGCAAATGTAGCGTTCGAGGCGGACGACGGGCAGAATGCGCCATCATTATTCAAGGGTAACGGCTTCAGCGATGCGAACGGCTTTTACGCTGTGGCAGTGCTCGCGGAAACCAGTGGTTGGTATTGCTCGCCGGGTACATCGGATACGCCGGCGCTGGCCAATCACATCCTGAGCCAGGGCCAGAGCGTTGTGCTGACGAGCGGCCAGGCGTATCTGCTAAACTTCACTGCTTTGCCGGCCACGGCGCAGATTTCCGGGCATGTTCAGGACAACGCGGGCAACGCCGTGGTGGGCGTGTCGCTCAACGGCGGCGCGTTCATCGGCGGAGTCAACTACAGCCCGGCCAGCGCGCTCACCGACAATTCCGGCAATTACTCGCTCGCAGCCATCGCCGGCCAGTGGGGCGTGCAATTCAACTTCAGCAACGACTCGGATGCCCTGGCGAACCACGGACTGGAGGATCTGTTCGGGCCGCACCAGGTGAATATCCCGCCGACGAACGCGGTGTTGAACATCACGGTCTATCCCACCGGCTCGTCGGTGTTGAGTGCGCCGCAGAGAATCTCACCGTCACAAGTAAGCCTCGGCGTGTACGGCTCGATCAACACGAACTACACGCTGCAGGTGTCCACCAATCTTTCTTCCACGAACTGGTCTTCGCTTTCCTCGTTCCCTCTT
>JABFSR010000184.1 GCA_013140495.1 Verrucomicrobiota bacterium | reverse complement strand
GGCATGAACGGTGCGGATGGAAGGATCGGCGTTAATGGAAGCAAAGGTTCCAACGCGAAAACAAAACGCGCCGACAGATTCCGTCCGAAAGCGGGCAAACCTGGCAAGATTGGAAAACGTGGTGATGGTGGGCAGTTCGGTCATTCAGGCACTCCCGGCACTCCCGGTGGTGACGGCGCTTCCGGCTCCGCGGGCAGTCCTGGTGGCGGCGCGATCATGTTGCGCACCTGGTCTGCGACCGGCTCGATACTCATTGGCGGCGGCAGCATCAATGTTTCCGCAACCATTCCCGGACCCACGCCCGGTGCCGGCGGCGGCGCGGGTGGTTCAATCGTTTTGATCTCGCCGAACGTGACGCTTTCGGGTGCGACACTCCGTGCGAACGGCGCGAGCGCATCGGGCGGTGGCGGACGTGCCGGAAAGATTGCGATCCTTAGTTCATCGCTGACCACCAATGTGACGACCACAGTGCAAGCCATGCCGGGCGCGGGCGCGGGAAGTCCCGGTGGCGTTGGCGGACTTGCCGGTGCCGGTGGTGGTGCCGGTGCGGCTGGCTTTGGTGGACAAGGCGGCGCAGGCGGATTGGGTGGCGTGGGCGGTGCCGCCAGTGTGAATCCAAACCAAGGCATCGGCGGCAAACTTGGCAAAGGCGGAGCCGGTGGACTCGGTGGACTCGGTGGCAAACCCGGCCCGTGTTTCTGGTGGCCCTGCTTCTGGTTCGTTTATGACGGGTCGTGGTGGCATTACTGGGATTTCGGCACGTTCCCCGGGCTTGGTTGGAATCTCCCTGAATACGACGACTCCAACTGGCGCACGGGGACCAATTCGTTCGGTTATGGCGATTCGCATGATACAACCATCATGACGTCGAATACCTGTTACTTCCGTCAGGCTTTCGAGATTCTGGATCCAAATTCCATCACCAATCTTGTCGCGTTCGTACGTCGCGATGACGGCGTGGTGTTGTATCTGAACGGCCAGGAAGTGTTCCGCGACAACATGACGACGAACGTGATCTCTCACACAACGCCCGCATTGACCGGAGCCCCGGACGACGGCGCGCGCGTGTTGATCGTGGAAATCCCGCCGCACATTTATCAACCGCTCCTCCGCTACGGGACAAACGTGATCGCGGCAGAGGTTCATCAGGCCACGGGCGTGACCAACCGCGCAGACATGTCATTCCAACTCCGGCTGATGGCCAATGGCCTGCCGCGCTACCCGCAATCCTTCGGGACCGGTTACACGACATTCATTCCGCAACTGCACACCAGCTCGAACGGCACGCCGGTCTCGGAACTGTTCGCCGATGTTCCACCGGGAGCGGAGATGGATCTGTTCATCTGGACATCCATGGGCTGGCAGATGGAAAGTTACAGCCCGTTCATGCGAGGCTGGTCGCCCGGCACAAGCGTCATTCGTCCGGGAGAAAGCGCGTTGCTGTCGAACTACGGCCCGCCGTTCAACATCGAGATCGTCGGCTACCCGCATGAGGCGAATTCTCCGGTGGTGATCAATCGGAATCAAGAAACGCTCGTCGGCGAAGCCATGCCGGGCGGGGCCGTGTTTGAAGACCTGGCCGGGCATGCGCCGGAAAACGGAACGACGTTAACCCGTTACGTCGCGGGGGTTCAGGCAGACTACAGCTTCGTCAACGATGCATGGATGCCGCAAGAGCCTGTTCTTGCTCCGGGCGAAGCGGCGTTCATCACACTGCCGTGCCTCACCGTCACCGCTCCCAGCAATGTCGTCCTCGAAGCGGTGTCGCCGATGGGCGCGCAGATGACGACCCAGATCGCGGCGACGAATCATTGTGGCGACCCGCTGATGGTGCAGTATGCGCCACCGCCTGGCACATGGCTGCCGCTCGGAATGCATCCGGTGAATTACCAGGTGTTCGCCGGATTGAATCACAGCAGCGGCATGATCCTTGTGCAGGTGACCGATACAACGCCGCCGGAAATCTTCGGCGCCACGGACCGCGTGTTCGAAGCACCCGGGCCGCAGGGCGTCGTCATTCCGGACTACGGGGTCACAGTGAGCGACAGTGCCGATCCGCTCGTGCAATTGTCTGTGACACCGCCGCCGGGCAGCTTGTTCCCGCCCGGCACAACACTCGTCCAATGCACGGCCACGGACGCCTCGGGCAATACAAGCACGGCTGAGTTCATGGTGACGGTGACGGACACGTTGGCACCACAGATCACTTGTCCGCCTTCCATGACGTTGGTCAAGAACACCGCTGACGGTGCTGACCTGATCTACACGGTTCTGACCTTTGACAGCGGCGACACCAACGTGATGCTGGAATGTTCGGTCCCGTCCGGAAGTGTTGTTTCCGAAGGTACGACCACGGTTGAATGTCGTGTGATGGATGAGAGCGGCAACCTCAACTCCTGCTCGTTCCAGGTGCAGGTCGTGGCGGCTGAACCCGGAGAGATCACCGGTTTCGATGCCAGCGTTGGAACTGTCAACATGTCGTTCCCGACGCAACTGGGCGTCGAGTATGCAATCGAATACAAGAACTCACTCGACGAACCCGACTGGCAACCGCTCACCTTCGTGACTGGCAACGGATCGCCGATGGAAATAAACGATCCAGCGCCCGACAGGCAAATGCGGTTCTATCGCGTGCGCTCGCCGTAGTTGAATTGGGTAACCATGGAACGGTAACACACAGGGACGGGCAGACGCCCGTCCCTGTCTTTTTGCATCCATGAAACGGAAGTCCCCACGGTCTTTTCCGCATCGTGGACTGATTTTGGTTCAGCAATTTGACGGGCGCATGTCTTCCCGATGATTTACATCGCTCTTTAGACTCGTAAATTGCAAATCGCAAACCGTAAATTCCTCGCGTGCTTTCTTTCGACATCGAACTTCAGAACCGTTTGACCGCCATCCGTGAGGCCGGTTTGTTTCGCGAGTTGCGTCAGGTGGATTCCCCTCAGGGAACGCGCATGGAAATTGCCGGGCGCACATTTCTGAACTTTTCCTCGAACGATTACCTCGGACTCGCGAATCATCCCGCGCTCAAGGAGGCTGCGATCAAGGCCGTTGAAAAGTTCGGCGCCGGTGCGGGCGCCTCACGGCTCATCTGTGGTTCTCTTGCGCCTTTTCACGAACTTGAAGAAATCCTTGCCGACTTCAAAGGCACGGAAGCGGCGCTTTCGTTCTCCACCGGTTACGCCGCTGCCATCGGGACGATCACCGCGTTGATAGGCAAGGATGACATCATCATCGTGGACAAGCTTGTCCATGCCTGTGTGGTGGATGCGGCGCGACTCTGTCGCGCAACGCTGCGAATCTTCGGTCACAACGACCTCAACGAACTTGAAGATATTTTGAAATGGGCGCAGAAGGCCCAGAGTCCAGAGTCCGGAGTCCAGAATCAGCGGCAACCGCGCGTCTTGATTGTCACCGAGTCCGTGTTCTCAATGGATGGCGATGCTGCTCCGCTTCAGGAGATCGTTGCACTCAAGGAGAAATACGGCGCGTGGCTTATGGTGGACGAGGCTCATGCCACCGGGCTTTATGGGGACAACAGGCGAGGACTTGCGGAAGAACTCGGCGTCAGCGATAGGATCGAAATTCAAATGGGCACGCTTGGCAAGGCGCTCGGCGCGAGTGGCGGTTACATTTGCGGCAGCCGGGTTCTGATTGATTTTCTGATCAACCGCGCCCGCAGTTTCATTTTCAGCACGGCACCTGTTCCCGCTGCTGCTGCTGCTGCGACGGCAGCCATTGCACTCGTCAAATCTCCAGAAGGCCAAAGCCGCCTTGAGCAACTCAACGCCCGTGTCAGTGAACTGCACTCCGTGCTTCGCACTCTGCACTCCGCGTTTCATAGTGCAATCACGCCGGTCATTTTGGGCGAGGAATCCCGTGCTGTGGCTGTCGCTGCCGCGCTCCGGGAACAAAACATTTTTGTTCCCGCCATCCGCTATCCAACGGTGGCGCGCGGTTCGGCACGGCTGCGCATTACCCTTACGGCCTCACACACGGCGGCTGAGGTTCGCCAACTTGTCGAATCACTTGAACCGTGTTTCCGCACGTTTCCGGATTGCTGCGCTGCATCGCGTCTGTAACTCTCCCAAAAACCATGAGCCGTTTATTCAATCCCCGCATGAATTCCCGCTCGCGTCTTTTCAGTTTCTATCTGGTGGTCGTGCTCACGACGACGCTGTCGAGTGGTGCGGCACCCAAAACCAAATACGGGAAGATTGAATTGATCCAGGATACCTGGGGCATCCCGCACGTTTTTGCGGACACGGATGCCGGAGCGATGTACGGGTTGGGCTATGCGACGGCGGAAGATCGTGGATTTCAGATGACTTACAATCTGCGCATCATCCAGGGCCGGCTCGCCGAAATTGTGGGCGCACGGCAACGTGGCAATCGCAAAGAGACGGCGGTGGATAGTGATCGCAAGATGCGCACGTTTGGCTGGGAACGCGCAGCGGAGCGAACGGCGGCGAATCTGGATCGCGGCACGCGGCAGTTGCTTGAGGCATATTGCGCGGGAGTGAATGACAGCTTCGCGGCGCAGAAGGTGGCGGGCCGGTTGCACCCGCTGTTCAAGAAATTGGAGGTCGAGCCGGAAGCGTGGACGCCTGCCGATTGCCTGTTGAGCTGGTGGCATCTGGCGCAATTCTTTGCAACCGATGGCACGCGCGACCTGATGGTTTTGCGCAATCGGGAGCATCCGCGTCCCGGCCAGCCGCAGCCGTTCAAGCCCGGCGCGATGTGGTTCGACGATGCCACGGCGGTCGTGCAACGAAGTGATGTCAGTGACGAATGGGTAAAACGCGTTGAGGATTTCCGGTCAGCCCGTGGGCTTGGGGCAGGCAGCCATAGCGGCGACGCGCCCAAATTCAGTCATGCGTGGGTGGTTGGCGGCAAGAAAACGACGACCGGCGCGGCCGTGCTGGTGAGCGACCCGCAAACACCGGTGCGCAATCCGTCGCTCTGGATGGAATTCCATATCAGCGGCAAGACGATCAACGCCCGGGGCATCGGCGTGCCTGGCAGTCCCGGTTTGTTGATCGGCTTCACCCGCAACGTGGCGTGGGGCTTGACCGCGCTCGGGGCCGATCAGGCGGATTTGTTCCGTCTGGAAACTGATCCGAAGCGGCCCGACGAGTATCGCTGGAACGGCAAGTGGCGGAAGATGGAAGTTCGCACCGAGCAAATCAAAGTGAAGGGTGCGCAAGCCGTCGAAATCAAACTGCGCGAAACACACCTTGGGCTGGTGGCGTCGGAGTTCTGTTTCCGACAACCGGGCGATCCCGAAGTCGCTCTGAAGCGCATCCCGATGTGCGAAACCGACCGCGACACCATCCAGGGAGTGTTTGCCATGATGCGGGCCCGGAACGCCACGGAGTTCGTGAAGGCGTTTGACGACTGGCGTTTTCCCTCCGCCAATTGTGTTTATGGCGACCGCGCCGGGCACATCGGATACTCGGTGCTGGGCGCGGTACCGATGCGCTCGAAGCAGGCCACGGATTCAAACGGCAATGAAGCGACGGCGGGCACCGTTGACCTCGACGATTGGCAGGGATTCGTACCGCAGGAACTGTTGCCGCACATCGTTGACCCGCGAGCAGGGCTGTTATTGAGTGCGAACCATCGCCCGGTCGGCTCATTTTACAAAATCCCGCTCGGAATCAGCACGGGTTCGATGGGCGACACGATCCGCTCGTGGCGGTTGCGCGAACGGCTCGACATGAAACAGAAGTTCACTCCGGCTGACGTGCTGGATGTTCACTACGATACTGTGAACGCCGCGCGACGCGAAATCGTGCGGCTCGGTCTGCATCTGCGCGACACGAAACAGGGTGAACTATCGGATGAAGCAAACGAGGCGCTGGCTGTTTTGGAAAAGTGGTTCAAGTCCGGTGCGAGCAGTGATTTGAAATCCGACGGCGCAGAACTGGCGACCCGGATCAGCACGTTTTTTCGTTTCATCGCCACGCCAGTGGCTCTCAAGTACGGTGGTGGTGAATCAGGACTGGCCCGGTTTCTCAAGGATGCGGCCCGCCGAATCGCCGCCGATCCGAAGGCCGCGTTCGATGAGGATGAATGTCGCTTCATCAGCACGATCATCGAGGATGCTTGGATCGAGGCTGGACTTGGAACGGATGCGGCTCGGGAGCGAACCGGAGGCAAACCGGGTTCCGCTCAAACCTTGGGGTGGTTCGACACGCTTGATGGATTTGGATCGCTCGACCCGGCGGGCGATCTGACGCAGCCCGACATCACCTGCCTTGATGGCCAGACCATTCATTCGCAAGCCGCCCAATCCTACACTCAATTCGTCCCCCTCCATGATGTGGACTCTGCGCAGACCATTTGTCCGATTGGTCACAGTGATCGGCCTGATGTTCGCTTCCGCACGAGCACGATGAACCTTTGGGGTGCAGCGAAGTTACATGCCGCACCTCTGAGCCGTGAGGGCGTGGAGAGAATCGCCGCAGAACGAAGCGTGCTGTCAAAGTAAGATGATCCCAAGCACGGCAAGCACGACATTTGTCGGGCTTTCAGCCCTGTGAATCCGTGTCCATCGGTGCTCACCTGCCGCGCCGGAGTCAGACGCAGGCGGGTCCGTGGTTGAAACCCTTTTGCCCGGAGCGGTGGAGATTCTTTACGGCTAATTTTCCGTCGGCACGAATAGATTGCGGTTACGGTCGTCGTGTGGGTCGTCGGGGCGGGGGTAATCGCGCCAGAGCCAGCGGAGCATTTCGGGGAGCATCGCGCCGCCTTGTTTGTTCGAGTGCGTGCCGATGCCCCAGCAGTAATTCACGTCGTAACCTTTCTCGGTCAGCGCGGCGACCATCAACCGGTTTTGCGCGTGCCAATCCCATTTCGGATCGTAGGCCGCCGTGCCGCGTTTCGTGCCGCGATTGTCGTTCAGGCCGTCCTGAAGAAAGATGCGGATGGGTTTGCGTTCGCTCTGGCGGATGAGTTCGGGGTACGCGTGCCCGCCGCGGATGTTAGTGAAGCTCCCGATGGTGCTGAGAACTTTGCGGAATTGATCAGGGCGCTGCCACGCGACGGTGAACGCGCAGATCGCCCCGGAGCTCGCGCCACCGATAGCGCGGTCGTCAGGGTTCTTGGAGATGTTGTAATCCTTTTCCAGCGCGGGCAAGAGTTCATTGATGATCATGCGGGCATAACGGTCGTTCAGTTCGTTGTATTCGGTCGCGCGACCATTGATTCCATCACCCCAGTTGGTCGAAGTGGATTCGGCTTGTTGCGGGCCGTGGCCGGGATTGATGAACACGCCGATGGTCACCGGCATCTCGCGGCGATAGATCAAATTGTCGAACACGTAAGGCACGCGATAGTCCTTTTCCAAACTCACGAAAGCGTGGCCGTCCTGAAACACCATGAGGCGCGCGGGTCTGGTGCGGTCGTATTGGGCGGGAACGTAAACCCAATAGTGGCGTGTGGTGTTGGTGAAAACGTCGCTCGCCAACGTGAGCGGCCCAATGACTTTGCCCTTGGGCACGCCTTCATGCGGTGCGGAATCCGGGCCAAACAGATAGACGTCGTCCGTGGGCGCGGCGAGCGCGGATGCAGTCAGAGCAAGAATCGCGGTGACGGTGAGCAGGTGTTTCTTCATAGGGTGATGGCGTGTGAATAACAAGTTGCAGTCTGACGAAGCAAGCAAGGCGCAAATTCGACAGCAGGAATCATTTTGCGCCAGCGGGCTGGAGCGGATTATTCTGGGCGCATGGCCTGGCGCATTCATGACAGTGTGATTCGTGGTGAGATTGACAACCGCGTGAAAGGAATTGTCCGTGGCAAATTGTGGCTGGCTGGCCTCGCCGACCCGGTGAAGCTTGATCTCGTTGGCAATGCATGTCCCGATCTTGCGGGGTGTCTGCTCAAGTTCAAGAATCCCGCCCAGACTTTCCCCATGCGCAAGAAGCCGGCGTTTAATCCGCTGCAACGCGGCAAGATTGGAAACCTCAGCGCGTCGCAGAAGGTGCGGGTGTTCACGATTCCGATGGAGGAGGCGTTTGCGATGATTGACCGTGGTGAGAAGCCGCCGGAACGGATGGCCAACGCGCTTTATCTCGAATGGTTCAGCGAAGGCAACGGGCGCGTGGTCATCGAGAGCGCGGAGTTCGAGTTGAATATTTCCGCGCCGGAGTGGCGTTTGACGCCTGCCGAAGAAAGGCAACGCGCCAAGGATGCCGAGACGGGCTGGGAAATGTTTTCCAAACAGTTGAACGATGAGGTGGAGAAACAAAAGCGCGGGCAGAAGGATCCGGAGGCGGAATGGAACGAGCACGATTACGAGCAGCTCATGAAGGAGTCCGACGCGCGCACCGACAAATACATGGAGTTGCAGGAAAAATACGGCGACTCGGAAGAGGCCGAGGAAAAGATTGCCAAAGAGATGGGCTGGGTGCGTGAGTTGACCGAGGAGGAGGCCGAGGAGGAACGTAAACGCATCGAGGAGATGAATCGAATTTGCGAGGAGGCCGCGAACGAGCCGCCGCCCGAACCCGAACCACACCGCGAGGGGATTGATTGGATTCGCGACAAACATGGACACATCCACCACCCGCTCCAGCATCGCTGCTCGGAAAGTGCGATGAAATTCTGGAAGCAGACGGACAAGCTCGGCCTGAAAAAATCCGAGGACGACGATTTGCAGGAGTTCATCGGCGAGTGGCTGACCACCGGTGCGAAACTGGCGGGTGCCTTGGATGGTATCGCGGAAAATCGCGCCTCGGCAGATCCTGCGTTCACGGTGGCATGCTTGAAACGCGCGCTGGATCACCTGCACAAGTCACAGGCGGGACTGGCCGCAGTCGCGCCGAAGAAACTGTTGCCCGAGAAGATGGTGGCCGAGGCGCGCCAGGAATTGTTCGCCCTCCGCGAGGGCATCTTGAAGTTGATGGACGAATTTCGCGGGCGGAAATAGAATCTCATCGTTATGGGACTGCGTAGTTTGAAGAAGAGTTGGCCCGCAATTGGGTGGAGACGTCGAACGCGTACGCTCTGCACGAACGACAATGCCCGCGTCAGAATTGATTTGACCGGGACACGAGTTCAGTAATTCTGGCCAGAAATGATCACCCGCCATCGGAACAAAGCAATCATTGGTGTGGTGTCTTGGTTCGTCCTGTTTGCTGCGTTCATGGTGATCTTCTTCACCAACTGGCCCAAGGAGTGGGAGTCGGGTTTCATCAGAGAGAATGGTCCGGCCGCCATGATCTGGGGAACCGTATTGGCCCAATACTTTTTCTTTTTTTGGGGAGGCCTTCATCTCGCCAAAGCCAAAGGCTACCCGTACGCAGTCCTTTTCCTGGGTCTGTTTCCCTGTCTTCAAATCTTGGTGCTCACGGTGTTTCTCGTGTTGCCGGACAAGAATGCACAGCAATTGAACCGAAGCAGGAAAGAACGAACCCACCGCTCGCACGAATCAGAAATCGGTCGCATCGTTCGTTACCGGCGAAATGCCTTGACAGGAAATTCCCTCGGGCTTTTCGGCATTTTCATGGGGGTTGTTTCGGTTTTGTTTCCCTCTGGATTGTCCGCTGATCCGCAGACAGAAACTGTGATTGGCATTTTTATTTTTCTCTGTGGGTACGCCAGTGTGATCACCGGTTGTTGGTGGTTTGCGAAGGCCAAAGGCTGGCCGGATGGGATCGTGTTCATTGGCTTGTTACCGCTGGCTGTTGTTGGGGTGCTGGCACTGGTCAGCATGCCTGCGATGCTTTTGTTGTTTGCGGCAACTCCGGCATTGGTTCCTGTGTCCATGGTGATGATGCCGCTCATACTGTTTATAATTGTAATTGTCCTGCCGGACAAAAGTGGAATAACCCAACGCAGGCGACGGGATCACAGGTGATGGATGTGTTGAAAGTATCCGTGCGCGCCGCGAAGTCGAAACAAAATCCTTTCCGCCGCCGTTGAAGATCGGAAACACTCCGTTCGTGCAGGCGCGCTTTCTTCTTGGACCCGCCGGCAGCGGCAAGACTCACCGCTGCCTGGCGGAGATTCGTGCCGAACTGCTGGCTTCCCCTGACGGGCCGCTGCTCATTCTGCTCGCTCCAAAACAGGCCACGTTTCAGCTCGAACGACAGTTGCTGGCTGATCCTGAGATCACGGGCTACACACGGCTGCGAATCCTTTCTTTCGAACGCCTGGCGCAGTTTGTTCTGGATGAATTGCACGTAGCGCCGCCGACGATGTTGAGCGAAGAGGGGCGCGTGATGGTGCTTCGCGCCCTGCTGATTCAGCATCAGAAGGAACTGAAAATATTCCATGCGTCGGCCCGGCTAAACGGTTTCGCACAGCAACTCAGCGCGCTGCTGCGCGAGTTTCAGCATCACCGGCTTTCGGTGGACAAGCTCCTTTCGCTCGTGGCGAACAGTGACGCGCCAGCGCAACTGCGGGACAAACTTCACGACCTTGCCTTGTTGCTGGCTGCATACAATCAATGGCTCAAGACTCGCGCTCTTTACGACGCGAATTCGCTTTTGGACGTGGCGGTGGATGCGTTGAATGTTCCAAGTCCCAAGTCTCAAGTTCCAGGTTGTGGGCTTTGTATTGCCAGGGTCTGGCTTGATGGGTTTGCTGAGATGACGCCGCAGGAGCTTGATCTTCTGGCGGCCTTTCTGCCATCGAGTGAAAACGCCACACTTGCATTCTGCCTTGAACGTGAACCAGAGGGTGAACAGTCATGGCTCTCGACATGGTCGGTTGTGGCTCAAACTTTTCGTCGTTGCCATGCGCGTATCGCAGCGATCGAAGGTTGCAGGGTTACGGTTGAAACCTTCGAAAATAAATCTGCTCCTGGCCGTTTCGCGCGTAGTGAGATTCTGGGCGACGTAGAAGCCAACTGGTCGAAGCAGCCAGCTTCGGAGAGGTCGGAGGTTCGTGATTCAACATCTCAAATACGCATTGCAGTCTGCCACGATCCCGAGTCCGAAGCTGTGCTGGCTGCGCGGGAAATTCTTTGTCATGTCAGGGCAGGTGGACGATTCCGGGATTGTGGAGTCATCCTGCGTTCACTCGATGCGTATCACGCCACGCTGGATCGGGTGTTTCGGCGATACGATATTCCATTCTTCATGGACCGTCGCAAGGCGGCAGCGCATCACCCGCTGGCTGAACTCACGCGTTATGCTCTTCGCACCGTCGCATACGATTGGCGACATGACGACTGGTTCGGCGCACTCAAGAGCGGTCTTGTAGTTGCGAACGAGGGTGCGATTGACCAGCTTGAAAACGATGCTCTGGCGAACGGTTGGGAAGGGAAGACCTGGCGTGAACCTCTTCCGGTTGATCATCTCGAAAAAGTGCGCCAGTTCATCATGCCTCCATTCAAGAGGTTTGCGGTTGCGGTATCTGGAAATGTTTTGACAGGTAAACAGCTTGCCGAGGCAGTGGTCGCGTTGTGGCGTGACCTTGAAGTCGAATCACAATTAGATCATTGGTCAGATGCAACACGCGGCAGTTCCGGTTTGCACGTCCCGAGTTCCGTGTTTTACCAAGGTGTGCTTGAACAGATGCGCGACGTGCTGGGAAATCTCGCACGCGCTTTTCCGGATGCTGGATTGTCGTTGCATGAATGGCTTCCGGTTTTCGAGGCCGGGCTTTCCGGCTTGACGGTCGGCGTAATTCCACCGGCGTTGGATCAAGTGCTGATCGGGGCGATTGATCGTTCGCGCAATCCTGATCTCAAGCTCGCCCTCGTTCTTGGGTTGAATGAAGGTGTGTTTCCAGCGCCGCCTGTGCCTGGCACGTTGCTCACGGAAATGGATCGTGCGGGCCTCGAGCGCGCGGACGTTTATCTCGGTCCGACTCCGCGCCAGCGGATCGGTCATGAACGCTACTTCGGATACATTGCGTGTACACGTGCGAGCGAGCGTCTGGTGCTCACGTGCGCAGCCGAAGACGGTAAAGGAAAGGTGCTCAATCCGTCGCCATTCGTTGCTCATGTGTGTCGTATCGCAGGTGCGAAGGAGGAAACATTCAACGCAGCCGGACAGTGGTGGATGGGCGAACACGCCAGTGAGATTGCCGCTCCTCTGTTGAAAATGCGAACCGATGTCGCGGGCCTGGCAGAACTGCCCGCGATTCGTCCGGTCGTCGAGAAGTGGCGGCAGGTTGAAGCCGCCGCTGTTGTTTCGCTGCCTCCCGCTGCCGTTGATTTGTTGTTTGGGACAAACCTCAATACCTCCGTGAGTGCGCTGGAGGATTTCGCTGCCTGTCCGTTCAGGTTTTTCGCTGCGCGGGGATTGCGTCTGCAGGAGCGGAAGGAATTCGAGGTGGATGATCGTGACAGGGGGAATTTTCATCATGATGTTTTGGAAGAGTTTCATCGTCGGGCGACGATGAACAGCGGGCGCTGGCGGGACCTCGGCGTGAAGGTCGCGGTCGAACTTGTCGGGCAAATAGCGCGGGAAGAGCTTCCAATTGCGGCGCGTGGAAAGTTCCAATCGGATGGCGCAGCGCGCTTCACGGGCGGGATTCTGATCGAGCGAATTCAGAAACTGGTCGCGGCTCTCATCGAATGGATGCCGCAGTACGATTTCGATCCGGTGGGAAGCGAGATCGCATTTGAAGACGGGACTCATGGAGCATTGCCGGCCTGGAAACTTGATCTTGGGAACGGGCATTCTCTTTCGTTGCGCGGACGGATTGATCGTGTGGACTTGTGCCGTCTTCCCGACGGTGACGCGCTTGCCGTAGTAATGGATTACAAATCGCGGGTGCGACGGCTCGACAACACAAAGCTTCATCACGGGTTGGAACTGCAACTCCTGTCATATCTCGGTGTGTTGAAGCAGGTGGGTGATCTTGAAAAGTTTCCCGGTGTCAAAACGCTGCGGCCTACCGGTGTGTTTTACATTCCTTTGAATGGAGGCGCAGGCAAGGCAGGAACCAAACGAGCTGACATCGTGAAAGCACATGTGATGGGAGTTGGTTCTGGCGCAGCCGCAGAGGGCCGCGCCGCTTACCGTCACAGTGGAAGATTCCTGGCCGATGAACTCATCCATTTCGACAATCGGAATGGCAACAAAGGCGATCAATTCGTCTTTAAGAAGAAGGTGGATGGAACGCTGGCGGCGACAGGAAATGAAGCGCTGCCGCTGGCCGAGTTCGACGCGCTGCGAACAAAGGTGGAAGAACATCTGCGCGATTACGGGCGAAGGATATTTGAGGGCGAGGTTGCGGTGTCTCCGTTTCGCATCGGCAAGAAGACGGCGTGCGATTATTGCGATTTCCGTCCCGTCTGCCGGTTTGATCCGTGGACGCAGCAGTTCAGGCAACTACGTCCACCGCCGAAAAAGTCCGCCGACAGCCAGGACGAATGAGCGCGTTCACACCGCAACAATCTGAAGCGATCACAGCCAGTGGCAATGTGCTCGTTGTGGCGGGTGCAGGTACAGGCAAGACTCACACGCTGATCTCGCGCTGTTTAAGGCTCGTGACGGAGGAACGCGTCTCAATTGAAAATGTCCTGATGGTGACATTTACCGAGGCGGCTGCGGCAGAAATGCGGGCGCGGCTTCGGTCAGGTTTGCAGACTCTGCATTTTGAAAATCCAGAGGACGAACATCTCGCCGAGCAGCTCGCATTGCTCGACACCGCGCGCATCAGCACGTTGCACGGATTTTGCCTCCAGTTGTTGCGTGAACATTTCCACGCGCTTGGTCTTGATCCGCAGTTCAGCGTGTTGGATGAACAGCAGACCCGCCCGCTGCAACGTGAGGCATTGGATGAAATCCTCGAACGCCATTACCTGGCGCCAGCCGATACGGACCCGGTGCAGAAATTAATCCGTGTGCTGGGCCGTGGTTCGGATGAAGGCATCCGCAAACTCGTCGTCAAGCTACACTCATTCACCCAATCGCTCGCTCGTCCCGAGGCGTGGATGAGGCAACAGGAGTTGTATTTTGCCAAAACGCAGCCTGATAAATGGCGCAACAGTTTTATTGAAGCCGTCATGACAGTGCGTACGGAATGGCTGGCAGAAATCAGACAGCATCAAGGCACGGCGGCGGTGGACATCAGCATTGAGGCATTGGAGCAGATGTCGAAGCAGCCGGCGTTTACGGAAGCTGCAGATCTAGTCAGGTTGATCCACTCCGCGGACAAGGATAAAAAGAAAAACTGGCCCAGAGGTTCGATTGGCAAGGTGCGTGATTTGATCAAGGCATTTTTTGAAGAGGTCGAATTCCTTGCTGCATTGACACCGGTGGAAAAACAAGACCCTCTTTCAGATGATTGGAGCTGGTGTCGCGAGCAAATGCTGGCCTTGTTGTCGTTGGTGCGCGAGTTCGGAGTGGTGTTCGCAGGCAAGAAGCGTGAGCTGGGAGGCGTGGATTTCTCCGACATGGAGCAAAGCTCGTTGAGAATGTTGTGTGGTGATGACGGCGCTGTGACTCCTGTGGCGCTCGAATGGCAGGGACGCCTTGCACACGTGGTTGTGGACGAGTATCAGGACATCAATGCTGCACAGGATGCGATCCTTGCCGCGTTGAGCAGGACGGGTGTTGACGCAAACCGATTTCTGGTCGGTGACGCAAAGCAGAGCATCTATCGTTTCAGGCTGGCGAATCCGGGAATCTTTCAGGCCTACCATCGTGCCTGGTCGGACGGCAATGCGGGTCGCTCTTTGTCGCTTACACAAAATTTTCGCAGTCGCGCTGCAATTTTGAATTTCGTGAACGGGTTGTTTGGCTCGCTCATGCGTGAGGAGGTTGGTGGAGTGAATTATGAGTCGCTGCAATTTGGAGACGAGAGCAGCCGCATCGCCATTTCGACGAAGCCTGGCGATTCGAAATGCGTAGAGCTTCACATCATCGCCAAATCCGATGAGGAGGCAGATGAGGCCGAGGACGAGGCGGAAGATTCGGGAACAGCCACGCCCGATCTGCCCGGTGTGGAACGTGAGGCGCGGTTGGTGGCGCGCAGGCTGCGCGAACTGAAGGAAGGCAAACATCAGGTCTGGGACAAGAACTCGAACTGTTTTCGTGATGTAAAGTGGAATGACATGGCGGTGTTGTTGCGTTCGCCGAATGGTCGCGCCGAGGCATTTGCGATGGAGTTCAATCGTGCCGGCATTCCTTTGAGCGCGGCGCGCGACGGATTTTTTTCGAGCCTCGAAGTTTCCGATTTGTTGAACCTGCTCAAGTTGCTGGATAATCCATTACAGGACGTGCCGTTGGTGGCGGTATTGCGTTCACCGTTGGTTGGATTGACGCTGGAGGAATTGGCGAGGATACGCGCGGGGGCGGGGCGCGAACTATTTTGGACTTCGTTGTTGAAGTGGAGGGACGTGATGCGTGATGCGTGGTGCGTGAACGAGCAACTTGAGACGCGAGCTATTCCTCACGCACCACGCACGACGCACCACGCCCTGCTCGCAAAGATTGATACGTTTGTTGAATCCATCCACAGATGGCGCGAACTCGTTCGACAGACGTCGTTGTCGCAAACACTTGAAACGGCGCTGGTCGAAACCCACTACGAATCCTTGTTGCTCGCGGGAGAGCATGGTGTGGAGCGTGCGGCGAATGTCCGGCGTTTGCTTGATCTGGCCCGGCAGTTTGATCCGTATCAACGACAGGGCTTGCATCGGTTTCTGAAATTCATCCGTTTGCAGGAGGATGAAGAGTTCGATCTCCAGCCAGCCGCCGCTCCGACGGACGACGCGGTGCGTTTGATGAGTGTTCACAAGAGCAAGGGGTTGGAATTTCCTGTGGTTGTGCTTGCTTCGCTGGGCACAAACTTCAACGAACAGGATTTGCGCGGCGCAGTTTTGTTCAACGAACAACACGGTTTGTGCCCCAGGATCACGCCGCCCGGTTCGGAGGAAAGCTATCAGGGACTGACACACTGGATGGCCCGTCGCACTGAAAAGCGCGAACTCCGTGGCGAGGAGTTACGGTTGCTTTACGTGGCGACAACGCGCGCTCGGGATCATCTGATTCTCGTCGGCACGGCAAACTCCAAGGCCGCCGATGTGTTCTGGCCGGTTGCGATGGATCTCCGCATTGGCACGAGCGAGGCGTTGAGTGCCAGAAGTCATCTGGGCTGGCTGCTTCGCTGGATGCCTTCCGTTACGTCATCGGAAAACTGGAAGGATGATCGCACGGGTGAAAATGATCTGCTCCGCTGG